>DATCXY010000210.1:0-8092 GCA_036570585.1 Solimonas sp.
AGCCGCGCCATCGCGCGCTTCCGACAACGCCAGACAGTCTGCATCGTTGGCAAGTCGCACGCGTGCGCCAAGTCGGTGTTCGAGGTCCGCCAGCAGCGGTTTGCCATTGAGGCAGGTCGAACTGCAGTTCTTCATCAGGCCGCTGGTCTTGGACAAGGCGCCCGGTGAGCCGACGCCGATCGGCAACTCGCCGACCGCTGCAGCAGCTTCAAGTCGTTTAGCCAGACCGCAGAGTGCGTCGAGCGTCGCTTCGTAATTGCCCGCCGGCGTGCTGATGCGCTGGCGCGCGACGATGCGCGAACCCTCGCCCATGACGATGCCTTCGATCTTGGTGCCGCCGAGGTCGATGCCGATCCGCATCTCGATTCTCTGTCTGCAAAACATCAGGAGCCAGTGTGCCGTACCGCTAGTTCATACGGGTGAGGCACTGTCTGTCCAGTGCCGCCGTAATCGCACCGTGCCGCCCGCCGACACGGCCACAAGGTCCGTGCGAAGCGCGGCGGCCGCAATGAGGAGCTTCCCATGCTGCAGCATATCCATACCGGTGTTCTGGTCTTCATCGCCGCACTCGCGATCTTCACGTTCTACGGCACGATGAAGCAGGTCAATCCGTACGGCCGCTACGCGAAGCCGAGCGATCGCAACACGATGACGGCGCGGCCGGCGTGGCTGCTGTTCGAGTCGCCGCAATGGTGGTCATTCGCGGTGACGTTCTGGCTGACCGCGCAATCGCCGGGCACGCCGGCGATCGTGCTGTTCGCACTATGGCAGGGCCATTACCTGTATCGCGGCATTGTCTATCCGCTGCGCCGCAACGAGGACGGCAAGCGCTTCCCGATGAGTGGCGTGATCTTTGGCGTGCTGTTCAACGGTCTCAATGGCTTCGTCAACGGCTACGCGGTTTCGCACGCGCCGCACCTGATGAGCGATGCGTGGTTCAGCGATCCGCGCTTCGGCCTTGGCCTGGCCATCGCGGTCGCCGGCTGGCTGATCAACTTCCAGGCCGACAGCATCCTGATCCGCCTGCGCAGCGATGGCGTGCCCGGCTACAAGATCCCGCGTGGCGGCGCGTTCCGCTACGTGTCGGCCGCAAATTACTTTGGCGAGATCGTGCTGTGGACCGGCTGGGCGGTGATGTCGTGGACCGCAGCCGGCGCGCTGTTCGCGATCTTCACGGTCTCGAACCTGCTGCCGCGTGCGCTCTCGCACCATCGCTGGTATCGCGAAAATTTTGCGGACTATCCGCGTGAGCGGCGTGCGTTGATTCCGTGGCTGCTGTGAATCTGATATTGCGCGGCGACGATCAGGACTGGTCGTAGGCGTCGTCGAGGTTCGGCGCAAAGAAGTCCATGCCGGGCGGCGCCGACGCGCTGGCTTCGTCCCAGTACGCACAGGCGAGCACGATCTTGCCGTCGTCGTCGAGCACAAAGCGGTCGATGACGTGCAGGTCGAGCCCTTGATTGGTGCTCGGCGCGCGTACCTGCATCGTGAAGTCCAAAATGCCTTCATTGCCACACGCGACGATGCGATGCACCTTCGGTGTCAGTTCACGGCTCGCGTCCTGATGCGCGAAATCCCAGAACGCGGCGACGCCGGCATGGCCGGTGAATGCCGGCGTGCCGACCGGATCGATCCATTTCGCGTTGTTGGCGAACAGCGAGATCAGCAGCGCGCGATCATTGCGCGCCCAGGCGTCGGCGTATTGCTGGATGACGGAACGAACCTGCTCGGGCGTCGCGGCCATGGGCTCTCTCGTGACGAGGCGTGATCCGATCGTAGCGGCGAGCGCGCGACAGGGGCTCGTGCATTGGGACGAGACGCAGCGAAAGCCGGCATGGGCATGAATGACAGGCGATGCACGGCGCTGCGCCCATCCCCGGGCGTGCCGCTGCACTTCATAGTGTCGGTCCGATACACGGGCATCGCGTGGTGGCCTGCCGCGCGTGCAAATAATCAGGCGCTCTCGATAGCGCTGCACGGGGAGGTTCCATGTCGACGTTTCGGTCGCTGAAGATCATCGTATTGTCGGTGCTCGCGGTTCTGGTCGCGGCCTGCGGCAGCAGCTCGCCACCCAGCGGCAACAGCAGCAGCGGAGGCATCGATATTCGCGTGATGTCGAACCGTGCCGATCTGATCAGCGGCGGCGACGCGCTGCTCGATATCGTGACGCCGGCCGGCGTCGACAGCGCGTCGGTGACAATGAGTCTGAACGGCAAGGACGTCAGCGGCGCATTCGCGAGCACTGAAGACGGCACGCTGCGCGGCCTCGTCACTGGCCTCGACGTCGGCGACAACACGTTCAAGGTGCAATATCCGGGCGGCCGGGCGCAGACCACGCTGGTCGATCATCCGAACGGCGGTCCGATCCTTTCCGGCCCACAGCTGCAGCCGTGGACCTGCCAGGACGGTGCGGTCGACGCGCAGTGCAACCAGCCGGCGACTTATTCCTATGTGTACCTGTCATCGAATCCGCTGAAGATCGGGTTCCAGCCTTACGATCCCGACGCACCGCCGAACGATGTCGCGAACACGACGACCGACCAGGGCGTGACGGTACCGTTCATCGTCCGCGTCGAGACCGGATACCAGGATCGCGACCAGTACCAGATCGCCGTGCTCTGGCAGCCGGGCACGGACTGGAGCGCGGTGCAGCCGCAGGCGCAGTTCAATCACAAGCTGCTGATCACGCATGGCTTCGGTTGCGGTGTTTCGTACAAGGTCGGCACCGCACCGAGCGTGCTCAGCTATGCACCGGCCAACATCCTGGGCCTTGCCGGCGCCAGCAACCTGACGCTGCCGACCGCCGTGATCCCGGACAGCGCTCAATACGCGCTCGGCAAGGGCTTCGCGCTGATGTCGACCGCGCTCGACAACAGCAGCCATGCCTGCAACGTCGCGTTGCAGGCCGAATCGCTGATCATGGCCAAGGAGCATCTGATCGAACAATACGGCACGCTGCGCTACACGATCGGCACCGGCTGCTCGGGCGGCTCGCTGGCACAGCAATGGATCGCCAACGCGTATCCCGGCATCTATCAGGGCATCCTGCCGACCTGCTCGTTCGCCGACGCGTGGAGCACCGCGACACAGTTCGCCGACTATCACCTGCTGCTCGCGTACTTCGGCGACCAGAGCAAATGGGGCGATGGCGTCAACTGGCTGGTGAGCGATCAGGCCAAGGTCATGGGCCGCGGGCTGCTGACGCTGAACGCAAGCGTCAGCGAGAGCGCGCAGTTCCATGTCGCGGTGGCGACCGATCCGTGCCCCGGCCCCAGTGATGCGCAGCGCTACGATCCGGTGACCAATCCGAGCGGTGTGCGCTGCACGATCATGGATGGTGCGATCAATCTGTTCGGTCCGCGGCCACCGGAGTTGTGGACCGACATGGAGAAGGCGGCCGGCCATGGCTTCGCCGGCTTCGCGGTCGACAACATCGGCGTGCAATATGGTCTCGCCGCGCTACGCAAAGGGCAGATCACGCCGGCGCAGTTCCTCGACGTCAACGAAAAGATCGGCGGCCTCGATGTCGATACCCATCCGACCACCGCGCGCATGGCGGCCGTCGAACCGGCACTCGCCAACGCGTATCGCACCGGCCTGATCAACGAAGCCAACAACCTCGACCGGACCGCCATCATCGACTGCCGCGGCCCCGATCCGGGTCTGTTCCATGACGCGTATCGCGCGTTCGCGGTGCGCGCGCGTCTCGACCGCGAGCACGGCTCGCACGACAATCAGCTGATCTGGGAAGGCGCGTTCCCTATCGCCGGCGATACCGCGTGCAGCCAGAACAGTCTGATCGCGATGGATCGCTGGCTCTCGGCCGTCGAGCAGGACCAAAGCGCGCTGCCACTCGCGCAGAAGATCGTCGCCGACAAGCCGGCCGACCTGAGCGATGCATGCTGGGACGGGGTCGGCCAGAAACTCGGCAACCAGCTCTGCGGCGCGCTGGTCGTGCCGGTGTTCGGCACACCGCGCACCGTTGCCGGCGACGCGATCAGCACCGACACCAACAAGTGCCAGCTCAAGCCGCTCAGCCGCGACGACGACTACGGCGCCGGCTTCACCGATGCGCAATGGACGCAGATGCAGACGCTGTATCCGGACGGCGTCTGCGATTTCAGCAAGCCCGGCGTCAGCCAGCAGAAGACGATTCCATGGCTGAGCTACCAGGATCGCAATGGCAATGTCATCTACGGCGGCACGCCGCTACCAGCCGCGTCGGTGAACGATGGCATCGGCTGGACGAGTCCGGCGTTCCGCGGTTTCAGCGAATGACCGCATTGCGAGCCCACCGCGACGAAGCAATCCAGCGGCACACCCGGACGGAGCGGCGTATCCGGATTGCTTCGCCTTTCAATCACGAATGCATCATCACGACACGTTTGCCCACTACGGTGACAGCGGTGTCGTGATCTCCACCGCCTGCTGGAACGTCGGGCGATTGATCCACGGAATCGGCGGCACCGGAATGAAGCTGAACGAGGTGTGCTCGACCGCGTCGTAATCCTCGATCTTGGCGTTGGCATCGCCTTTGGCATTCGTCAGCACGGTGCCATCCCAGTTTGCCTGGTTCGACAGCCCGCCGAGGTCGGACAACGCTTCATCGAGCGCGGTCAGCACGGCCTGGCGGCAGGTTTGCAGATCATCGGAATCCGCGCACTTGAGCGCGCGATAGTCGATATGCCCGGGCGTCCCCATGGCGGTGTTGAGCACGCGCTTCATGTGCTGGAACCAGCCTTCCTGGAACGCCGAGCCCTGTGCGCGCGGCGCATCGTAACGGCCAGCCAGCAGCGACGCACCCTTGGCCTCAACGGCGACCATCTGCGGCAACACGGTGTCGATCAGATGCGGATACCAGGCATCCATCAGCACCGCCTGCGCGCGGTGGTCATAGAGGCCGTCGCCATCGCGATCGCGGCGATACGCACCGAGGCCATTGTGCTGGTCGATCCAGTGGCGTGAGCCATCGTCGTACCACTGCTGCATCAGATCGATGACGGCCTGTTGATCGTCTGTCAGCGTGCCCATCTTCATGATCTTGAGAATTTCCGGCAGCACATCGAAGCCGCGTAAATCGGTGTATGCGGTGTCGGCCATGATCTCGACCATGCTCGCGAGATTCTGCTTGCGGCCGCTGGCCTTGAACGCGGCGAGCCGCTGCTGGAGCATCGCCACACGATGCGTCGGCCCGTAGGTGCCGTTGCTGTCGGCCGCCCACCAGCCCGGCGCACCAGAGTTGTTCCAGTTCGCCATGTAGCCCTTGCTCGGGTTGGTTGCCTGGATGTGTGAGGCCAGCGGCAGATAACCCTTCCACTCGAAGTAACCATCGAGCGCATTGCCCTGCGCGACGGGCGTCGTGCGCGCCGGATACGGCGTGCCGCCGTTCTCGGCATCGCCGCCATGCGTCGTGAAGAAATCGGCCGGAAGATCGGCGTCGGCTGCCCAGTCGAAACGACCATCGCCCCAGACCGGCAGATCCGGATTGGTATCGGCGTGGCGGACGGGATAAAGCCCGGACTGGATATACGCCAGATCCTTGCTGTCGAGATACAGCCAGTTGAACGTACTGGTCATGCTGTTGAACAGTTGCTTGAAGCGCTTCTCGTTCATCTTCCTGCCGGTCGTCGTCAGCAGCGCGAACGGCGCCGCGGTATCGACGTCGGACAGGAAGGTCGAGCGTTCGGTTGAAATCGCCACCGGTTCACCGTTGACGGTCGCAGTGCCGAACACCGGGCCGTAGTGGGTACGCAGGATGTAGCGCTTGACCGCTTCCGGCGCGACCGGCCCGCCGAGTGCAACGCTCGCGACGGTCGGCGTCGCCGTCCACTGATCGAGGCGGTGATAGAACTTCACGCACTGGCCTTTGTAGAGATAGCCGTCGGCATCCGGAAAACCGTCGCCGTCGTTGTCGTCGCGCGAAGCCTGCGAGCCGTCGGTGTTGCACATCTTCGAGACGCGCGTGTCGGTGAAATCGCTGCTCGCCGACGTCGGGCTCCACGCGAAATCGAGGCCGTGACCGATGACGATGTACGGCAGGTTGACGGTGGTGATGCCGCGTGCCGCGAATTCATACGGTGTGCCGCCATGCGAAACCACCGCCGCTTCCCAGAGCAACTGCGGGTTGTAGTAGCCGGTCTGCGGCCCCATCACCGCAATTGGATGGCCGCTCTCGGTCTGGCTCGCGGTAACGCCGATCCAGTTCGACGTCGTCATCGGCAGGCCCATCTTGTTGAGCGTGCGACGCAGGCTGCCGAGCGGATCATTGGACGCAAGCATCGTCACACCGCGCTGCCGACGCTTCAGCGGCGGCCGTACGTCGGCGAGCGGACCCGCGCCGCTGGCGGGTGTGTATTGGCCGAGCGTCAGACGACTCAAGGCATCGAGCGGCTTCGGCAACGCGCCCAGATTGAGCAGCGGTACGCCGATCGCACCGGCGTGATTGAGGAAGGCGATGCCCTTGAAGCTGCCGGCATCCCAGATCGCGACGCCCGCGGGAAGATTCTGCGGACAGGATTCGTCGAGCTTGGCGGGTGATTCGGTGTCGAAGCGCGCATCGAGCGTATGCGGCGTGTCGGCGATGTCGGCATGGCGCAGATCGCGCCACATCTCGCACGCCGCCTTTGGCAGCGACTTCGTGTTCGGACCGATGCTCGGATCGAGTTTCTGCAGCAGTTCGACATTGGTTGCCTCGCCGCCGCCGCCACCGCCAAGCGCGGACTGGATCAGCACCGCGTTGGCGACGATGTCATTGACGGTGAATGGCTTGGGTGGAAAGTTCGGCGGCACTTCCAGCGCCAGCGTCGCGTATTCGGGCGGCAGCTCGGTCACGCCAGCGCCTTCCAGATACGTGATGTATGCGTTCATGCCGGCGACGAAACTCTGCGTGTCGTCGAGGAACATCGGCCCCAACGGGCCAAGCTTGGCGACCGTCCTGTCGATCATGTCGGTCAGCTCGTCCTCGCTATAGCCGGCCGGTGGACCGAATTCGAGATCCAGACCGTAGGTGGTGTCGGAAGGGCCAAGAAATTCTGATGCGCGTCCACGCCCGGCGCGCCGCAGCACGTCGAACAGCCACAGCCGATCCTGCGCTGCCGCAAAGCCCAAACCATATTCGGCGGACTCACGATCTTCGGCATCGATATACGGCACGCCCCAGCCATCGCGGCGGATCGTCACGGTCTTGCCGTTCGGTGCGGTCATCGTGCGCTTCGACACGGCGTCGGCATCGCTCAGCGTCAGGTCGGCGCGCTTGAAATAGTTGCAGGCCTGATCCGATGCCTTCTGGTGTTCGCCGATATTCTTCGGCGGCGCGCAGTTGTCGGATTTCATCGGCGATTTGGCATACGACAGATCGCCGTACATCGTCAGCTGGTCGCTGAAGTTCTTCGGGTAGCTGAGCGTCGGCACGCCCGGCACCGGCGCACCGATGCCGCCGGCCGAGTTACCGTTCGAGCCTGGCGGCACGATGCTGAGGAACGTATTCTGGGAGCTGACCAGACTGCCGCTCGGATTGGAACCGTCGCCGCCGTTGCCGGCAGCATCCTCGCTGACCGGTGAACTGTGGCCGCAGGCCGCGACCATCATCAGCAACAGCGAGGCACAGGCCCCACGCAGAACCAAGCTCGAACGGCTCATGACGTCCCCCATCGATGCAAACACGGCAATGCGGCGTTTTATGCGCATCACTATAAATCTCGCACTGCGATACAAAGTAGGAAATCCGCCTTAATGCGCGTCGTCGATGAAGCCGCTGTCATGCCATGCGCCGAACTCGGTCTCGTGTCATTGCGCGCGCTGCTCGAACCGCTCGGCCTGCGGATCGCCGAGGTCGCGGATGACCTGCCTATTCCCGGAAGCTACTGGGGCGACCGCGAAGCCGGGTTGATCGCCGATACGCTGTACGTGCGCGGCGACACGCCGGTGCATTCGGCGCTGCACGAGGCCTGCCACTGGCTGTGTGCGGATGCGACGCGGCGGCAATCCCTGCACACCAATGCCGGCGGCGAGGATGTCGAGGAACATGCGGTCTGCTATCTGCAATGCCGGCTCGCGGCGCAGCTCGTCGGTTATTCGCAGGCGCGCTGCTTCA
>DATCXY010000211.1:0-10971 GCA_036570585.1 Solimonas sp.
CTACCACCAAAACGAAGTCGAGCAGAGCACCTACAACTTCGAACACGCCGACGCCGCCGCGCTGTTCGAGCGCTTCAACAAGGCTGAAGCCGAATGTCAGAAGCTGCTGGCACTCGACGTTGCGCTGCCGCTGCCCGCCTATGAGCGCATGGTCAACTGCTCACACGCATTCAATCTGCTCGATGCCCGCGGCGCCATTTCCGTGACCGAACGTCAGGCGTACATCCTGCGCGTGCGCGCCCTCGCTCGTGGCTGCGCCGAGGCTTACTTCAAGGCGCGCGAGAAGCTTGGTTTTCCGATGCTCGCGACCACGCGCGCGGCCTGAACTACAGCGAAATGGTGGCGCCGACGGCACGAAATCCGTCGGCACCCATCGCGTCACGCCGAAGCTTCAGACTGACTTGCCCAGCTTCGCGGCGATCCGCTTCGCGTAATCCGGATCGGCTTTCGCGAAGTGCACCATCTGCCGTTCGATCGTCGCCCTCGGCACACCGGCCAGCGCCGCAGCGAGGTTGGCCGTCAGGCGCTCCTTCTCATCATCCGGCAACAGGCGATACAGATTGCCCGGCTGCGTGTAGTAATCGTCGCCATCGACCTGACGGTGATCGTAGCGGTCCGCATCCCCGCTCAGCGCCAACGGCGGCTCGCGATACGTCGGCGCCTGCTTCGGCGCCGACGCAATACTGTTCGGCTCATAAACCGGCGCACCGCCACCATTGCCGTCGAAACGCATCGCACCGTCGCGTTGATAGTTGTGATACGGGCACTGTGGTCGATTCACCGGCAGATGCTGGTAGTTGGTGCCGATCCGGTACAGATGCGCGTCGTGATACGCAAAGATTCGCCCCTGCAGCATGCGGTCCGGCGAAAAGCCAATGCCGGGCACGACGCTGGCTGGCGAGAACGCCGCCTGTTCGACTTCCGCGAAGTAGTTTTCCGGGTTGCGGTTCAGTTCCAGCACACCGACCTCGATCAGCGGATAGTCCTTGTGCGGCCAGACCTTGGTCAGGTCGAACGGATTCCAGCCGGTCGATTTCGCGAAGGCGTCAGCCTCGGCTTCCGCCATCACCTGTACGCTGAACTTCCACTTCGGGAAGTCCTTGCGCTCGATCGCCTCATAAAGATCGCGTTGCGCATGCTCGGGGTCCTCGCCGGCCAACCGGGTCGCATCGTCCGCACGCAGGTTCTTGATGCCCTGCATCGACTTGGCGTGGAACTTCACCCAGTAGCGCTCGCCGTTGGCATTGATGAAGCTGAAAGTGTGGCTGCCAAAGCCATGCTGGAACCGATAGCCATCCGGAATGCCGCGGTCGGAGAACAAAATGGTGATCTGGTGCAAGGCTTCCGGCGACAGGCTCCAGAAATCCCACTTCGCGGCGCCGTTGCGCATGTTGGTGCGCGGATCGCGCTTCTGCGTGTGGATGAAGTCCGGAAACTTGCTCGGGTCCTTGATGAAGAACACCGGGGTGTTGTTGCCGACCAGATCCCAATTGCCTTCCTCGGTATAGAACTTGATCGCGAAGCCGCGCGGATCGCGGTCGGTGTCGGCATAGCCGCGCTCACCGCCGACCGTCGAGAAACGAATGAAGATCGGCGTCTGCTTGCCCACTTTGCCGAACAGCTTCGCCTTGCTGTAGCGGCTGATGTCCTGCGTTACCGTGAACGTGCCGTGTGCACCAGAACCCTTGGCGTGAACGACACGCTCCGGCACGCGCTCGCGATTGAAGTGCTGCAGCTTCTCGATCAAATGGAAATCTTCGAGCAACACCGGTCCGCGTGGTCCGGCGGTCAGCGAGTTCTGGTTGTCCGGCACCGGGATGCCGGACGCCGTGGTCAGTGTCTTCTCTGTCATGTCGTTGTACTCGGGGGTGGGGAAGGAAAGAGCGTTCAGCGAATCTGGATCTGCGACACCAGCGACTCGCGCAGCTGCGGGTCATGGCTGATATCGGTCAGTGCCGCCAGCGCGAGACTCAGCATCAGCGGCACCGTCAACAGGCGTACGCGCGGGGCGGCAGAAGTGCGGTCAACCATCAGGGAAGCGTGTGACATCGGGCGTCTCGAATCGTTGTGATGTGCCGTACCGTACGCTTGCGCGTCGCATTATTGAAATTGATTGTTATGCTGTACTCGATAGCAAATAACTTTCACCCCCTCATTTAGCCGCAATTCCGTTGTTGGCGCTTGCGCGCGAATCCCGGACAATCGCGCGCTCTTTCGCCGAACTGCCGCTCATGTCACGCGCTCTACTGCTGGAAATCGGAACCGAAGATCTGCCGGCCCGCTATGTCGTGCCGCTCGCGAATGCCCTGACGCGCGGCATGGTCGACGGTCTGGGTCGTCGCGGCATCGGCTTTTCCGGCGCGCAGACCTTCGCCACGCCACGCCGTCTCGCGGTGCGGCTCGGGGCGCTCGACCAAGCCCAGCCGGAGCAGCAGATCGAACGAACGGGTCCGGCGCTGGCAGCCGCACTGAAGGACGGCAAGCCAACACCTGCGGCGCTGGGCTTTGCCAAATCCTGCGGCGTCGAATTCGCAGCGCTCGGCGAGAAAGACGGCAAGCTGCATTTCGCGCGCACCGAACCGGGCAAGGCAACGGTCGAACTACTGCCCGAAATTTTTGAAGAAGCGCTCAGGCAGATGGACGCGCTGGTGCCGAAGCGCATGCGCTGGGGCAGCAGCGACGAAACCTTCGTGCGGCCCGTGCAATGGCTGTTGTGCCTGTACGGAACCGACATCGTGCCGCTGCAACGCTTCGGACTCGACAGTGACCGCGTCACCTACGGGCACCGCTTCCACGCGCCGGCAGCGATCCCGTTGGCGTCGCCGAACGCGTATGTCGACGCGCTGCGCGACGCGCATGTCTGGGCCGACGTCGCGTCGCGCAAGGCCGAGATCCGCCATCAGATCGAAAAACAGGCGGCGACGCTCCGGGGCCATGCGCGCATCACCGACGATCTGCTCGACGAAGTCACCGCACTGGTCGAATGGCCGGTCGCGATCACCGGGCACTTCGAGCAGCGCTTTCTCGAACTGCCGCCAGAAGTGATCGTCGCAACGGTTGAAACCAATCAACGCTATTTCACCGTGTTCAGCGACGTCGCGCAGACGCAGCTGACCAACGCGTTCATCACCGTCAGCAACATCGAGTCGCGCGATGTCGCGCAGGTCATCACCGGCAATGAACGCGTCGTGCGTCCACGCCTCAGTGACGCGCTGTTCTTCTGGCAGCAGGATCTCAAGCAGCCACTGTCCGCATTCAGTGCGCAGCTGGCGAGCGTGACGTTCCAGAAAGACCTCGGTACCACCGCCGACAAGGTCGCGCGGATCGCATCACTGGCGAACGTCATCGCGACCATGCTCGGCGACGACGCCACTGCAAGCAGCCGCGCGGCGACGCTGTGCAAGAACGACCTCGTCACCAAGATGGTCTACGAGTTCCCGGAACTGCAGGGCCTGATGGGCGGCTACTACGCAGAAAAATCCGGCGAGTCCGCCGCGGTCGCCAACGCGATCCGCGATCACTATCTGCCGACCCAGCAGGGCACGTCGATTCCAGCCACGCGCGAAGGCCAGATCGTCGCGCTTGCCGACAAGCTCGACACGCTCGCCGGGATCTTCGCGATCGGCCAGAAACCGACCGCGAGCAAGGATCCGTACGCGCTGCGCCGCGCCGCGCTTGGCGTGTTGCGCATCTGTCTGGAAGCAGAACTGCCGCTGGATTTGAAGGACATGCTGCACGCCGCGCTCAGCTTGCAACCGGCCGGCAAGCACGACGCCACGACGCTGGCCGAACTGGTCGACTTTGCAAGGGAGCGCCTGCGCGCGTATCTGGTCGGCCAGATCGTCGAGGACCGCCCGATCAACAGCGAAACCTTCGAAGCCGTGGGTGCGCTCGACATCACGCAACCGCTCGATTTCGAGCGTCGCCTGCTGGCCGTCCACACATTCGGCGCTCACGCCGCAGCACCGAATCTGGCTGCCGCCAACAAGCGCGTGCGCAATATCCTCAAACAGGCCGGCGACGTCTGCGGTAACGTCGATCCGGCGCGCTTCGAGCACGCTGCGGAAAAACAGTTGTTCGCGGCACTGAAATCGATCGACGCGCAGAACGCGAAAACCGCCGACTACACGCAGCAGCTCATCAATCTCGCGGCCTTGCGCGAACCGGTCGATGCGTTCTTCGATGGCGTGATGGTCAACGCCGACGACCCGGCCGTGCGCAGCAACCGGCTCGCATTGCTCGGCAAGCTCGATGCGGCTTGTCGTTCGGTGGCGGATCTGTCGCAGCTACCGGGGTGAACCGGGGCTGTGCCGAAGTGCCTTGAATGGCACTTCGGCCCGGTGAACGCCCGGCCAAGGATGGCCGGGCCGGGGCGCAATCAAGAAGTGATGCCGCGCCAGGGACGGCGTCTCGCCGACTTGCCAAGACTCCAGCCACACGACCCCGCCATACCCTAAGGCTTGCATTCATTCGAGCTCGAATATTGCGTCCGTGATGCCACCGCCACACGACATCCATCGAGCGCGCTAAAGTCGCCGCCATGAAGATCGTCATCCTCGACCGCGACGGCGTCATCAATGAGGACTCGCCGCACTACGTGAAGTCCGTCGCCGAATGGCGACCGATCTCCGGCAGCCTCGAGGCGATCGCGCGGCTGTGTCAGTCCGGCTATCGCGTGTTTGTCGTCAGCAATCAATCCGGACTCGGCCAGGGATTGTTCGACTACGACGCGTTCTTCGCGATGAACGATCGTCTGCAGGTACAGCTCGCGGAAGTCGGTGGCCGCATCGACGGAATCTTCTTCGCGCCGGACCATCCGCAGCATGCTACGGACCAGCGCAAACCCGGCCCCGGCATGCTGCTCGATCTGGCCAAGCGGCTCGGCCTGAATCTCGAAACCGTGCCGGCGATCGGTGATTCGCTGCGCGACATCGAGGCAGCGCGTGTCGCCGGCGCGCGACCGGTGCTGGTACGTACCGGCAACGGCCGCAAGACCGAGGCCGAGCATGCGGCAGCGCTCCATGGCGTGAATGTTTACGACAGCCTTGCTGATTTCGTCGTCGCGCTATTGACCAGCGCCGATCCCGACAGCGACGTGGCAACGGCGGCTCAGCGCCCGCAGACCGCGTAATCCTCGCGGCGACGATCGATCTCGACACCGACGCCTTTCACGCCGGCTACCGCGCCCGGCTTGTCGATCGCCAGTTTCAGATTCTGGATCGGGTACGCGTCGAATAGAGTGCGGGCGATCTTCTCGGCGAGCGTCTCAAGCAACGCCGGCTGCTGCTGTTCGGCAACGCGCCGTACGGCCTGCGCGACCGCGTCGTAATCGACGGCATCACGAACCTGGTCGCTGGCGGCGGCATCGCGCGTGTCGACGCCCATTTCCAGATTCAGGATCAGCGGTCGCGGCAGCTGTCGCTCCCAGCCGTGCACACCGATGATAGTGTCGATTTGCAGACCGCGAATGAAAACTTTGTCCATGGGTTTGTCGCTCAGACCGCAGCTTCGGGAATGCGCAGGTCGGCAAGCGGCCAGCGCGGTGTCGTGAACAGCGCCGTTTCCGCTGGACGGCCCTGTGCGCGGCGTGCCCAACCTGCGTAGGCGATCATCGCGCCGTTGTCGGTGCAGAACGCCTGCCGCGGGAAGAACAGTTCGAAGTTGTTTCGCCGTGCGCACTCGCCCAACTTTTCACGCAGGCGCAGATTGGCGCCGACGCCGCCCGCAACGATCAACTGCGAATAGCCGGTCGCGTCCAGCGCACGCTGGCATTTGATCGCCAGCGTATCGGTGACCGCTTCCTGGAACGACGCGGCGAGATCAGCCTTGTCGGTTTCATTCGGCGCCTTTGGCAGCGTCGTCAGCACTGCGGTCTTCAGGCCGCTGAAACTGAAATCGAGCCCGGGACGATCGGTCATCGGCCGCGGAAGCTTGTAGCGTCGGCCGTCGCCGTGCTCGGCCAGCCGTGCCAGTTCGGGGCCGCCGGGATAAGGCAGCCCGAGCAACTTGGCGGTCTTGTCGAACGCCTCACCGACCGCATCATCGAGGCTCTCGCCCAGCAGTTCGTAGTCGCCAATGCCGCGCACCGCAACCAGCAAGGTATGGCCGCCGGAAACCAGCAAGGCAACGAACGGAAACAGCGGTCGGCGATCCTCCAGCATCGGCGCCAGCAGATGCGCTTCCATGTGGTGGACGGGAATCAGCGGCAGATCAAGTGCAATCGCCAGCCCGGCCGCAACCGACGCGCCGACCATCAGCGCGCCGATCAGCCCCGGGCCGGCGGTGTACGCGATGCCGCCCAAGTCGGACGGCACGATGCCGGCTTCATCGAGCACGCCGCGCACGAGGCCATGAATGCGGGCCACATGATCGCGCGATGCCAGTTCCGGCACGACGCCGCCATATTCGGCGTGCAGCCGCACCTGGCTGTAGAGTGCGTGCGCCAGCAGGCCGCGCTCACCGTCATAGACGGCGCAGGCGGTTTCATCGCAGGAAGTTTCAATGCCGAGCACCGGACGGCTCGACAGATCGGATGTCGCAGGCATTCGCGCATTGTACTGGAGCGTTTGCGCTGCCCGCGTTCGCAAGCTAGAATCGCCGCCCCTTGTGGGCCTAGCTGCCTTTTTCACCCAAAATTTTAGAGAGTGATCTGAATGCCTTCTGTTCGCGTTCGCGATAACGAGCCTTTCGAAGTGGCGCTGCGCCGTTTCAAGCGTACCTGCGAAAAGGCCGGTGTACTGACCGACCTGCGCAAGCATGAGTACTTCGAAAAGCCGAGCCAGGAACGCAAGCGCATGCGCGCTGCTGCGGTCAAGCGTCAGGCGAAGAAGGTTCAGCGCGAATCGAACCGCCGGATCCGCTTGTTCTAAGCGGAGGTCGCGGTTTCGCGGCACCCTACGACCCCGGCCTCAAAGACCGGGGTTTCGTTGTTTGTGTGGCTTGAGCGGAGAACGCAGATGTCCGACCTGAAAACGCGTGTCTACGACGACGTCAAGACGGCGATGAAAGCCGGCGAAAAAGAACGGCTGGCGATGCTGCGCATGCTGACCGCCGAGCTCAAGCAACGAGAAGTCGTCGAAAGCACCGAGCTGACCGATGCGGTCGTGCAGAGTGCGGTTGAAAAGATGATCAAGCAGCGCCGCGACTCGGAAACCCAGTTCCGCAATGGCAACCGCCCGGAATTGGCCGACAAGGAGGCGCGCGAGATCGAGATGCTGATGGCCTACCTGCCGCAGCAGCTGACGGAATCCGAAGTCGTTGAACTCGTCAAACAGGCCGTGGCCGAGACCGGCGCCACGACCGGCAAGGACATGGGCAAGATCATGGCCTGGCTCAAGCCCAAGGTTCAGGGTCGTACCGACATGGGCAAGCTGTCCGGTCTGATCAAGACCCAGCTTGGGTGAGCCGGAGTTGTGCCGAAGTGCCTTGAACGGCACTTCGGCCCGGCGAACGCCCGGCCATGGAGGGCCGGGCTACGCTAGTCGCAATGCTGTCGCGCCAAGGACGGCATCGGTGAGGATAAATTGAAATCCGATGGCCGGCCGCATCCCTGACAGTTTCATCCATGACCTGCTCGCACGCACGGATATCGTCGAGCTGATCGCTTCGCGCGTGGAAATCAAGCGCGCCGGCAAAGAGTTCAAGGGCCTTTCGCCGTTCACCACTGAAAAGTCGCCGTCATTCTTCGTCTCACCGCAGAAGCAGATGTTCTTCTGCTTTTCGTCGGGGAAGAACGGCACGGCGATTTCGTTTCTGATGGAGTACGACCGCCTGAGTTTCGTCGAGGCCGTCGAAGAACTGGCCAAGCGCGCCGGCGTCGAAGTGCCACGCGAGGGCGGCAATGAACCGCGCGTGGTGATGGATGGTCCGCTCGATGCGCTGGCCGCCGCGCAGCGCTATTTCATCGAACGCCTGCGCCACGCGCCATCGGCAATCGAATATCTGAAGAAGCGCGGCGTCAGTGGCGACATCGCCAAGCGTTTCGGCATCGGCTATGCACCAGAAGGCTGGGATGGCCTCACGCAGTTTCTGAAGGACACACGCCACGCGCTCGATGCCGGCCTGCTGATCGAGCGCGAAGGCCGCGAAGGCGCGTACGACCGATTCCGTAATCGCGTGATGTTCCCGATCCGGGACACGCGCGGTCGCGTCATCGGTTTTGGCGGCCGCACGCTTGCCAACGATCCGGCCAAATACCTGAACTCGCCGGAAACGGTGCTGTTCCACAAGGGCCGCAATCTGTACGGCCTGTACGAGGCGCGCACCGCGACCACCGGCGCGCTGCCGTACCTGATCGTCGTCGAAGGCTATATGGACGTGGTGATGCTCGCGCAGCACGGCATCACGCAGGCGGTCGGCACGCTGGGGACCGCGACGACACGCGAGCACGTGCAGTTGTTGTTCAAGTCGGCACCGAAGATCGTGTTCTGCTTCGATGGCGATCGTGCTGGCCGCGCCGCAGCGTGGCGTGCGCTCGAACAGGTGCTGCCGGAAATGCAGGAAGGCCGTGAGTGCGTATTCATGTTCGTGCCGGACGGCCAGGACCCGGACAGCTGGGTACAGGAAGTCGGCACCGAAACATTCCGTACCGCAATCAACGATGCCGCCTCGCTGACGCAATTCCTGCTCGAATCGCTGATCAAGCAGGTCAACCTCGGTTCTCTGGAGGGCCGTGCGCGGCTGATCGCGCTGGCGCGACCGCACGTCGACAAGCTGCCGGCCGGCGCGCTGCGCACACTGCTGATCGACGAGCTGGGTCGCCGCGCGCGGCTCGGCCGTGATGACATCGAGGTCATGCTGGGCGCACCAAAGGCCACCGCGACGGGCGCGATGCAAGTATCCGCCGTGGAAACGCCTGCGGCCGGCACCTCGCGCCCGGTGCGCCGCGCAATGCAATTGCTGCTGGAGCGGCCGACGCTGGCCGAAAGTGTCGAACACGTGGAGCTGCTCGCGCAGGCAGGCGCGCACGGCATCGAAGTTCTGATCGAGGCGATCGACTATTTTCACGCGCGCCCGGACGCGCGCGCTGCGCAGCTGGTCGAGGCCTGGAAGGACACACCGAAGGGCCGTGGCGTCGCACGACTGCTCAGTCAGGACCTCGGCGTCAACGATGAAACGCTTGAAATCGAGTTCCGCGACACCATCAAATTGCTGACATTCCGAGCACTTGAAGTGGAATCGAACCGCCTGCTCGAAGAGTCCAGACACCGTGAACTCAGCGATGCAGAGAAGGCGATCCTCCTGTCGTATTCGCAGAATCGCCCGCCCCGATCGCGACGCTGACCGCCGCTGGCGGCGGCATTTTGACCGTCCTGCCAGTATAATAGTCAGTTCCGCGCTACCCGCCGCACCGTGCCAAATCCTTTGGCGCCGCTACACGAAGAGACCGCATGGCCAACACGAATCACTCGGACAAGATGGACAAGCTCGCCCTGGCGCTCGAAAAGCAGGTGCAGAAGCAGTCCCAAATCAAAGTGCTGATCGCGCTCGGCAAGGAAAAGGGCTACCTGACCTACGCCGAAGTTGCCGACCATCTGCCGGAAATCGTCGATACCGAGCAGATCGAAGACATCATCAGCATGATCCAGGCCATGGGCATCAAGGTCCATGAAGAAGCGCCGCAGGAAGACGAACAACTGTTCTCGGAGCCGGCGGTCGTCGCCAGCAATGAGGAAGAAGAGGACGCCGCCGAAGAAGCTGCCGCCGCGATCGCCGCGCTCGATGATCAGTTCGGCCGCACCACCGACCCCGTGCGCATGTACATGCGCGAGATGGGCTCGGTCGAACTGCTCGATCGCGAAGGCGAAATCCGCATCGCCAAGCGCATCGAGGAAGGTCTCAACGAGGCCATGTTCGCAATGGCGCAGTATCCCGAAACGGTCGCGATCCTGCTCGAGGCGTATGAGAATTCGAAGCTCGGCAAGAAGCGTCTCGCCGACATCATCACCGGCTTCATCGATCCGAACGCCGCCGACACCCCGCCGACACCGCCCGCGCCAGTCGTGAAGGCCGAGGACGAGGACAGCGACGACGCCGACGAATCCGACGAAGAAGAAGAGGCCGTCGACACGGGGCCGGACCCGCTCGTCACCGCCGAGAAGTTTGCCGAGATGCAGGCGCTGTACGACAAGGCTTGGGACTCGCTGCTGAAGCTCGGCTCGTCACATCCGAAAACGCAGGCCAAGCGTGAAGCCGTCGCCTCGCACATCATGACGCTGAAGCTCTCGCCGAAGATCGTCGACGAGATCACGCAGAACCTGCGCGCCAAGATCGACACTGTGCGCCAGACCGAGAAATCGATCATGCGCATCTGCGTCGTCGATGCCGGCATGACGCGCGAAGAATTCATCAAGATCTACCGCGAAACCAACGGCGCGACCAGCCCGGAGTGGGTGCAGAAGCTGATTCGCGCCAAGCGCAAGTATTCGTCGGAACTGAATGCGCGCCAGGAAGAGATCTATGCGCTGCAGGAACATCTGCGCAAGATGGAAGGCGACAATCTGGTCTCGCTGACCGAGATCAAGGACATCAATCGTCGCATGAACGTCGGCGAAGCCAAGGCCCGCCGCGCGAAGAAGGAAATGGTCGAGGCCAACCTGCGTCTGGTGATCTCGATCGCCAAGAAGTACACCAACCGCGGCCTGCAGTTTCTCGATCTTATCCAGGAAGGCAACATTGGCCTGATGAAGGCGGTCGACAAGTTCGAATATCGTCGCGGCTACAAGTTCTCGACCTACGCGACCTGGTGGATCCGTCAGGCCATCACCCGTTCGATCGCCGATCAGGCGCGCACCATTCGCATCCCGGTGCACATGATCGAAACGATCAACAAGCTCAACCGTATTTCCCGCCAGATGCTGCAGGAAATGGGCCGCGAGCCGACGCCGGAAGAACTCGCGCAGAAGATGGAAATGCCCGAGGACAAGATCCGCAAGGTGCTGAAGATCGCCAAGGAACCCATTTCGATGGAGA
>DATCXY010000212.1:0-18044 GCA_036570585.1 Solimonas sp.
TGGTGTCGTTCTTGCTGTCGTTGCGGAACAGGAAGCCGAGCAGCGGGATATCGCCAAGCAACGGCACCTTCGACGCACCGGTGGTCGATTCGCGCTGGAACACGCCGCCGAGCACCACGGTATCGCCACTGCGGATCAGAACCTGCGTATCGAGCTTGCGCGTGTCGATTGCAGGCGCCGAACCCGAACCCGTCGTCACGTTGGCGCCCTGACTGTCGTTGGTGACGTTGAGGTCCATGATCACGCGGTTGTCCGGGGTGATTTGCGGAGACACCGTCAACGACAGCACCGCTTTCTTGAACTGGGTGTTGGTGCCGCTGTTGCCGCTCGATGTTTGATAAGGAATTTCGCGGCCTTGTTCAATCGTCGCCTGCTTGCCGTTGGCAGTGACGACGCGCGGCGACGAAATGACTTCGCCCCGGCCTTCGGTCTGCAGCGCCTGCAGCTCAAGATCGATCTGAAAATCGGAACCGAGGATGCTCCAGCCGATGCTCGGCGCGCCGGCGGCGGCCGGCAGATTGATCGAATACGAGTTGTCGAGTGACGGAATCGCGCCGTTGACGACATCGCGAGATCCCAGATTCGTGCCACTCTGACCGATACGCGTCCCGCCAGACGAACCAATCGTGCTGACGCCGAACTTGGTACCGATATCACGCGCGAAATCCTCGTTGGCGACCACAATGCGCGATTCGATCAACACCTGTCGGACCGGAATGTCGAGCCGCGACACGAGCTGACGAATCTCCTCGATCTTCTCGCGCGTCTCCAGCACCAGCAGTGTGTTGGTGCGCTCATCGACCGTCACGCGGCCGCGCTCGCTCAGCATCGAGGTCTTGTCCGAGCCGAGCAACGCCTTGATGTCCGATGCCTTCGCGTAGTTGACCTGGATGATCTCCGAACGCAGCGGCGCAAGATCGGTTTTCTGCTGCTGCGCCTCCAGCTCCGCTTTTTCGCGCGCGGCAATCTCGGCGATCGGCGCGACCATCATGACATTGCCTTGCTGGCGCATGCCGAGACCCTTCGAACGCAGGATGATGTCGAGCGCCTGATCCCAGGGTACGTTCTGCAGACGCATCGCGATGTCGCCCTTCACCGAATCGCTGATCACCATGTTGGTGCCGGCAACATCGGCAATGATCTGCAGCAGCGCGCGCACATCAATGCTCTGGAACGACAGCGAGATGCGCTCGCCTTTGTACTGCGGTTCATTGCGCTTGCGTTCTTCAATCTTGGCCTGCGTCAGCGGCTGCAACTCCAGCGTGAACTCACCATTGGACTGGTAGGCCGCCTGATCGAAGTTCGCGCCCTGGCTTGGCGTCACGATCAATTGGGCATCGGCGCCGTCACGTTTGATGTCGACATATTTGACCGGCGTGGCAAAATCGAGCACGTCGAGTCGGCGCACCAGCTTTTCCGGAAGGGTGGTGTTCTTGAATACGGCAACGATGCGACCGTTGTCATCATGCACATCGACCACTGTTTGTGGATTGCTGAGACTGACGACAACGCGACCTTCGCCTTGTTCGCCGCGCCGGAAGTCGACATTGCTGACGTTGCTGCCGCCCGGAATGGCCGCCTGAGCGCGCGGGTTCGCCGCCGTGGCGACGGCCGGATTTTCGATTTCGACGTACAGCTTGTTGCCATCACGTCGCAGCGTATACGGCGCGGTTCGGCGCAGTGCGATCACGACCCGCGTACGACCATCCGCTTCGACGGCATCGACGGTGGTCACATCGCCAACGCCGACCACGTGTCGCGTCTGTGAGAGCGCGAGCGCGGTATCAGGAAGATCGATCGAGATCCGTGCCGGCTGATCGACCGTGAACACCCTGGGCTCCGGCGCCACATCGGAAAGACTCAGGGTCAGCAGCACCCGGTCGTCCGGCTGCGCGACGAAGTCGATGCCTTGCAGTAAATGGCTGGGCCCCTGTGCGGCCGCGGCATTCGCGGCCATCAGCAGCAGCAGACCGACGACTTTGTATTCTGACCACCGGACGGTGCGCTTCAACATGACGACTCCCTGAATTCTCTTTACTGGCTCAGCGCGAGGCTGGCCGGGCGTTGCGTCCAACCGCCGAAACCATCCGGCACCAGCTCAAGCAGGCTGACTTCCGATTCGCTGATCCGTACCACTTCGCCGTAGTTCTGGCCCATGTGGGCATGCACGGCGACCCGGTGCACCACGCCATCCGGCGCCTTGACCAGCGCGAAAGTCCCGGCCGGCGTCGTGATGGTGCCGACCATCCGCAGTGCGTCGAGCGGGTATTCCTCGAGCGCCTCCCGATTGCGGCGCAGATCCGGACGCGGGCCGTTCGGATTCGCCTGCTCGTTGCGCGGCTCAACGAGCACGAATGGATCGCGGCGATCCGTCATCGTGTATTCGAACGGCTGGTACGGCTTGATTTGCGGGATCGGCTCGATGTCCTTGGACTTGCGCGCCTTGACCTCGGCGATATAACGGTCGAGATCGGACATGCCGGAACCGCAGGCGCTCAGAGCCAGCGCGGCGCAGATCAGAAGGAGGCAGGCACGGCCGCTCATTTCTTCTTCCTCTTGCCCTTCGCCGGCTTGGTTTGCGCGGCGATCTCGTCATCGTCGAGATAGCGATAGGTCTTGGCCAGCGCCGTCATCTGCAATTGCGTTTGCCCGCCCGCCTTGGCGTTGATCGGCTTGATCTCGACATTCTCGATCGTGACGATGCGCGGCAGCGCAGCGACGCTGCTGACGAAATTGCCCATCTCATGGTAATCACCCACCACGATGATGCGGTTGGGAATTTCCGCGTAGAACTCCTTCGGAACTTCGCCCTGTGGCTGGAACAACCGTTCTTCCAGACTGCTGGCGATGCGCGCCTGCGAGATGTCATTGAGCAGATTGGCGACTTCGGCCCTGCTCGGCAGCTGTTTCAGCATGGCGCCGAACGAGCGTTCCATTTCGGCGAGCTGCTCGCGATATGCGTCCAGGGCCGCGACCTTCTTCTGCTTGCCTTCGAACTGCTGACGAAGACTCTGTTCCTGAGCTCTGGCCGCAACGAGCTCCTCGTGGACCGGCTTGACGAGAAACCATTGTCCGGCACCGATCAGCACTGCGCCGAGCAAAATCGCGGCGGCGATCCGCGCCCATTTCGGCCACGTTCCCGGGTTGTTCATGTCCAGCGTCTGCAGCTGGCTGATGATTTCCTGAGGCTTCATTGGTCGGCGCCCTCGTCGTCGTCACCCTTCTTGTCCTCGGGCCGATTAAGCACCTTGACCTTGAGTGTGAAGTCGGACTTGTGGAGCTTGTTCTTGTCGTTGGTCTTGATGACGACGAGCCGCGGATCGGAGAACCACGGCGAGGCGTCCAGATTCTTCATGTACGTCGAGATCCGCCCATTCGAATCGGCGATGCCATCAATCGTGACCGCGCCGCCGGACTCCTTGAGCGAAGTCAGATTGACGCCATCCGGGAGGGTGCTGACGATTTCATCAAAGAAATGCACCGTGGCCGAACGATTGGCCTGCAGATTCTCGATCACGCGCATACGCGCAAGCAGGTTCGACTTGACCCTTTCGAGGTCCTCGATCTCCTTGATCTTCTGGTCCATCTCCTTGATTTCGCCCTGCAGCCGCTGGTTGCGCGCCTGCTGGTTGTCAAGCGCGCCATTCATCGCCGCCCACGACGCCCCGACAACGGCAACCGCGGCGATCACGCCGAGACCCAGCATCTGCACGAACTGCTTCTTGCGCAGTTCGCGGCGCTCGCGGCGCCAGTCGCGAAGGTTGATCCGGGTGGTCATGGCTGCGGCTCGTCAAAAGCGCGAAACGCCAGACCGCAGGCGATCAGCAGCGAAGCCTCTTCGCGTGCCAGTACGGCGGGTTTGGCTTTGGAACTGACGCTCATCTGCGCGAACGGTCGCGCGATCACGGTGGGCACCTGCAAGCGCTCTTGAATCTGTGCATCAAGACCATCGATCTGCGCACAACCGCCGGCAAGGATGATCTGATCGATGTGCGTGTATTGCGTGACGGCCGAGAAAAAGAACTGCAGCGAGCGGTCGATCTGCTGGCCCATGTCGGCCACGAAGTTCGGCAACACCTCACTGGCATAGTCTCCCGGCAAGCTGCCGTTGCGCTTGGCGCGAGTCGCCTCGTCGAACGACATGCCGTAATGACGCATGACCTCTTCGGTCAGCTGCCGGCCGCCGAAGCCCTGGTCACGCGTGTAAACGGTATGGCCGTCGTGCAGGATCAGCACCGAGGTCGAGTTGGCACCGATGTCGACGATCGCGATGGTCCGGCCACGGCCACCATCAGGCATCTGATGCTGGAGAAAAACGCTGGCATTTTCTAGCGCATAGGTCTCGATATCGACGACTTTCGGCTTGAGTCCGGCCAGTTCGATCGCGGCACAGCGCTGTTCGACGAATTCCTTGCGGCAGGCCGCCAGCAGGACGTCGGCCACTTCGTTGTTCTTCGCGTTCCTGCCGATCACCTCGAAATCGACGTTGACCTCGTCGATTGGATACGGAATGTACTGGTCGGCCTCGGCGCGGATCTGCTCTTCGAGCTCGTCTTCGCTCAGCGAAGCCGGCATCTCGATGATTTTGGAAATCACGGCCGCGCCGGACACGGCGACCGCCGCCTGACGCGTCCGCGTCCCCGCGCGGTTGACGGCCCGGCCGATGGCATCTGCCACCAACTGGGGTTCCGCGATCTGCTTGTCGGAGACAGCGTTCGGCGGCAACGGCTCCACGGCGTATGACTCGACGTGAAACCGCTCTCCCTTGCGCGTCAATTCCAGCAGCTTGACCGAACTGGAACTGATGTCCAGGCCAATCAGATGCTGGTCTCCCCCGCCAAACAGCGATTGCTTGATCGCCATATAGCCTCGTGCCGCTGCGTTGACATTCCCCCACGCGCCGGAAACACTTTTCCGACCCGGAACCGTACTATAACGGAAAGGTCTTCCGGCGCAACACTAGATACTTCTGGCAACTATCTGAAGCTGAAGTAAACATTTCAAACCAATTTGCAGCGCCAAGGGTCTCCGTGGGCGCAGGTGAACCATGAAACGCTGGATCCTCCTCTCGACGCTGGGCCTGCTTGTCCTGCTATGCGTCAGCGCGCTTGTCATCTGGTCCGGTGCGCACTATCTGTCGCGCGACCTGCCGCCGGTCGACAGCATTCGCCAGCTCCAGCTTTCCGTACCGCTGCGCGTGCTGAGCGAGGACGGCAAGCTGATCGGCCAGTTCGGCGCCGAGCGTCGCTCGCTGCTGCGCTACGACGACATCCCGCCGAACGTCATCCATGCGTTTCTCGCCGCCGAGGACGCTCGTTTCTTCGAGCACCCGGGCGTCGACTGGCAAGGCCTGGTGCGCGCCTCGTTCGTACTCGCGCTGTCCGGCGAGAAGAGCCAGGGCGGCAGCACGATCACGATGCAGCTCGCGCGCAATGTGTTCCTCAGCAACGAGCGCACCTTCACCCGCAAGTTCAAGGAAATTCTGCTCGCGCTGCGCATCGAAGATGAACTGTCGAAGCAGGAAATCCTTGAGCTGTATCTCAACAAGATCTTTCTCGGGGAACGCGCCTACGGTGTCGGAGCGGCATCGCTGGTCTATTTCGGCAAGGACATCCATGAGTTGACGCTCGGCGAAATCGCCACTATCGCCGGATTGCCGAAAGCGCCTTCGCGCGACAATCCCATCGCCAACCCGAAGCGCGCGCATGATCGCCGCGATTACGTGCTCGGACGCATGCATGAGCTCGGCAATATCTCGGACGCCGAATACCAGGCGGCGCGTGCCGAACCGGATACCGTGCACCCATATCAGGCAAGGGTCGAGGTCGATGCGCACTACGCGGCAGAGATGGCGCGTGCGTGGGCGATCGAGCAGTACGGTGAAGATGCGTATACGCGCGGGTTGACGGTGGTGACCACCATCGATTCAAGAAAGCAGCGAGCGGCGACAACTGCGCTGCGCAAGGCACTGCTCGCCTACGACGAGCGTCACGGCTGGCGCGGACCGGAAGCGAAACTGCCGGCCGCCGCGCTCACGGATGCCGGCCACGACGACCTCGCTCACGCATTCGACGGCCGCCCGCCGGTGGCCGAATTGCGCGCCGCCGTCGTCGTGTCGTATCAGCCAGATCAACTGCAGCTGATGACGCAGGACGGTCCACTCACGCTCGAAAAGGACGCCTTCGCCTGGGCAAATCTGGCCAAGAAACCGCTGACACCCGGCGACGTCGTGCGCGTCCGTCCGGTCGGCACGAAATGGCGGTTGGCCGAACTGCCGACCGTGCAAGGCGCATTTGTCGGCCTGCGGCCAGCCGACGGCGCCATCCAGGCGCTGGTTGGCGGTTTTGATTTCTATGCCAACAAGTTTAATCGTGCCGCGCAGGCCAAGCGTCAGGCCGGTTCGGGTTTCAAGCCGTTTCTTTATGCCGCGGGACTTGCCCAGGGGCTGACGCCGGCATCCGTGTTTCTCGATGCGCCGGTGGTCGTCGATGATCCGTCCGCAGACACGGCATGGCGCCCGCAGAACTTCGAAGGCGACCTCAAGGGTCCGATGAGCCTGCGCGAAGCGTTGGTGCATTCACGCAATCTGGTGTCGATCCGCCTGCTGCAGGCGATTGGCATCGATTACACGCGTGATTACGTACCGCGCTTCGGCCTGCCCGGTGATCGCCTGCCGAACAATCTGACAATGGCACTGGGCACCGCGGTATTCACGCCGCTGGAAATGGCGCGCGGTTACGCGACCATTGCCAATGGCGGTTTCATGATCGATCCATATCTGATCACCGAAGTGCGCGACGTCGATGGCAAGGTCTTGTACGCGGCGACGCCGAAACACGCTTGCCTGGATTGCAGCGTCACGAGCCCGGATGCGGCGCCCGGCGACACGGCAGCGGCCCCGCCTGCGGCAAACGCCGGCACTGAGAATCTCGCGCCGCGCACGATTGATCCGCAAGTCGACTGGCTGATCGCCGACATGATGCACGACGTCGCCGTGCGCGGGACCGGCGCCAAGACCAACGAGCTGCATCGCAACGATCTGGCCGGCAAAACCGGCACGACCAACGATGAGACCGATGCCTGGTTCAACGGCTTTCAGGCCACGCAGGTCGCGATTGCGTGGGTTGGTTTCGATCAGCCCGCGCCGCTGGGCGCAGGCGAGGTCGGCGCGCGCGCCGCATTGCCGATCTGGATCGATTACATGCGCGTCGCACTTGCGGGCGTGCCGCAAGCCCGCCTGCCCCGACCTGCTGGCCTGGTCGATGTTCGCGTCGACCCCCGCACCGGCAAGCTCGCTTCCGCGGGAACGCCTGGCGCTGTCTTCGAAATCGTCCAGCAGGACCATGTGCCCGAAGCCGAGACGGACGCAACGCAAAAGGATCCAAACAAGGCGGATCTGGAAGATTTGTACTGAGGACGACGTGATGCCCGGCCCGGATCGCGACAGCATCGCCGAGGAGGCTGCACGGCTGGTTTGCCGTGAGGCGCTGACCGATTACCGCGCGGCGAAGCTGAAGGCCCTCGATCGGCTCGGCATGTCGGCTCGTTCGACGGCGCTGCCGGACAATGCGCAGATCGACGCAGCCGTCATTCGCTATCTGCAATTGTTCGGCGGCGCCGCCTATACCGAGCGATTGCAGCGATTGCGCACGCTCGCGCCGCGTTTGATGCGACAACTGTCGGTCTTCGAACCGAGGCTGACGGGTGGCGCGGTAAGCGGCGCGGTCACCATCGCTCATCACCTGCAATTGCACCTGTTCGCCGATCAGTCGGAATCCGTGGACTTGTTCCTGTTTGAACGCGGCTTCACTTTCGACGTGTCGGAGCGCCGCTATCGATACCCGGATGGCCGCGAAGAGAATGTTCCGCTGCTGCGTCTGATGCTCGACGGCCTGGGCGTCGACCTTGCCGTGTTCGGACTCGATGACCTGCGCCGGACGCCGATCAGCCCACAGAATGGCCGGCCGTACCAACGGCTTACGCAAGCGGAGGCCGAAGCACTGGCCGCCGCCTGAGTGCCGGCTGTCTTAGAGGTCGAGGTTGCCGACCAAAAGCGCATTCTTCTCGATGAAGTCGCGCCGCGGCTCGACGTGTTCACCCATCAGCGTCGTGAAGATCTGATCCGCGGCCACGACATCGTCAACCGCAACGCGCACCAAGCGGCGATTCTTCGGCTCCAGCGTCGTCTCGCTGAGCTGGTCCGGGTTCATTTCACCCAGCCCCTTGTACCGCTGCACATGCAGTCCGCGGCGCGCTTCGCTGAGCAGCCAGGCAAAGGCTTCATCAAAGCTCGCCACGCTCTGGCTGCGCTCACCACGACGCACTTGCAGTCCATCGGCCTGCAGTCCGTTGATGCGGGCGCGCAGCGCCGCGATCCGCTGGTAATCAGCCCCGGCAAAGAAATCATCATTGAAAACAACTATTTGGCTGTTTCCGTGAATGCTGCGGGTGACTTGCAGCTGTGGACCTTCTCCACTCAGGCGCAGCTCCGCTACAAAATGGCCGCGACGACCGTCTGCATTCAGCGCCGCCTCGAAGCGCGTGGACCAGGCTGTCAAGGCTTCTTCGTTCGCCGGAAGCGGCGCCAGTCGCGCAAGCTCGGTGAGCATGTGATGGTCGTAACGGCGACCGATGCGGTCGATGATTTCGCCGACGGCGGCGTATTCATGACTCAAAGGCACCAGCGTTTCGTTCGGCACCGCGACGGCGCCTGTCAGCAAGCTCGCGTTGTCGAGCGCCGAGCCGATCAGCCACTCGTTGAGTTCATGATCATCCTTGACGTAAGTTTCCTGCTTGCCGCTCTTGAGCTTGTACAGCGGCGGCTGCGCGATATAGATGTAGCCGCGCTCAACCAGCGTGTACATGTGCCGGTAGAAGAACGTCAGCAGCAGCGTGCGGATGTGCGCGCCGTCGACGTCGGCGTCGGTCATGATGATGATGCGGTGATAGCGCAGCTTTTCCGGTTTGAAATCGTCCTTGCCAATGCCGCAACCCAGCGCAGTGATCAGCGTCGCGACTTCCTGCGATGACAGCATCTTTTCGAGGCGCGCGCGTTCGACGTTGAGGATCTTGCCCTTCAGCGGCAGGATCGCCTGGAATTTCCGGTCTCGGCCCTGTTTGGCGGAGCCGCCGGCGGAGTCACCCTCGACGAGGAACAGTTCAGATTTTGCCGGATCCTTTTCCTGGCAGTCGGCAAGCTTGCCCGGGAGACCAACGCCGTCGAGCACACCCTTGCGTCGCGTCATGTCGCGAGCCCTGCGTGCCGCTTCGCGCGCGGTGGCGGCCTCGATGATCTTGCCGCAGATCGCCTTGGCTTCCGCCGGACGTTCGAGCAGGAATTCCAGGAGCTTCTCGGCAACGACTTCCTCTACCGCCGGCCGCGCTTCGCTGGAGACCAGCTTCATCTTAGTCTGCGACGAGAATTTTGGATCCGGCATCTTGACCGACAGTACGCAAGCCAAGCCCTCGCGCATGTCGTCACCGGTGATATCGACTTTCGCGCGCTTGGCGTAATCGTTTTGCTCGATGAACTTGTTGATGACACGCGTCATCGCCGCGCGCAATCCGGTCAGATGTGTGCCGCCATCGGCCTGCGGGATATTGTTGGTGAAGCACAGGACTTGTTCGGCGTAGCTATCGTTCCATTGCATCGCGACTTCGACGTCGACCGGAACCAGCGGCCCGGCCCCCAGCGGAACGTTTGCCGTCCCGGTGGAATGGAAAACGCTGGGATGCAACGGCGTCTTCGCCTTGTTGATGTAATCGACGAATCCTTTGACCCCGCCCGAGAACGCGAAATCCTCTTCCTTGCCGTTACGCAGATCGAGCAGACGAATGCGGACGCCGTTGTTGAGAAATGACAACTCACGCAGGCGCTTGGCAAAAATTTCGTAGTGATATTCGATCTTGCCGAAAATCTCTTCGTCGGCAAGGAAATGAACTTCCGTCCCGCGCTTGTCGGTGGCACCGAGCATCTTCAGCGGCGACACTTCAATGCCGTCCTGGACCTCCACGATCCGGTCAATGACCACACCACGGTTGAATTCGACGAAGTGTTTCTCACCGTCGCGTCGGATCGTCAGTCGCAGCCATTTCGACAAGGCATTGACGCAAGACACGCCAACGCCATGAAGGCCGCCGGAAACCTTGTAGCTGTTTTGGTTGAATTTACCGCCGGCATGCAGCACGCACATGACGATTTCGGCGGCGCTTCGCTTCGGTTCATGCTTGTCGTCGAGCTTCACGCCAACCGGAATACCGCGACCATTGTCGGTCACCGAAATCGAGTTGTCGGCGTGGATGGTCACCACGATATCGTCGCAATGTCCGGCCAAGGCTTCGTCGATTGCGTTGTCGACCACCTCGAACACCATGTGATGCAAACCTGTGCCATCGGACGTATCGCCGATATACATGCCCGGTCGTTTGCGGACCGCCTCCAGACCTTCGAGTTGCTGGATACTGGATTCGTCGTAATCAGGATTTGCTTGCGCAGTCATCGGATCAGGCTCGGACATGAAGCCGCGATTTTAGCATCCAGGGACGCCGGGCTTCGGGGATAACTCTGGGGACAAGGCCTTTATATAAGGTCAATAACGTACTTTGCCATGTTCCACGTGGAACATGGCACCCGCCGAAGCCAGTTCGGGGATTTTTTCAAACGCGGTAATGAAACTTTGGCCGGCATACCCGAGCAACGCCGAGATCAGGCGCGCTTGATACCGAGGAGCCAGTTCGGCTGCGAAGTCGTCCAGCAGGATGACGGGCCAGATATCTCGAACGCGCCCAATTTCTTCGCACTGGGACAGCAACATTGCTGCCAGCAGCAGCTTTTGTTGCCCGCGACTGATCCGGTTTCGAACGCCGCGATCATCCGCTCGAATCTTCAACTCGGCGCGGTGAGGTCCAACCGTGGTAGTACCCAACTCCATGTCGCGCGTCCTTTGCTGAGCGAGAGCTTCACTCAAGCTGATGTCCGCTTTCCAACCCGGCGCCAGGTTGAAGCTCCACTGCCCTTCATCAAGAAAGGTTTGAATCCACAGGTTGACGCGACCCGCTATGGATTGGAGATGGTCACGTCGCAATACGTTCAGCGCTTCGCCGGTTTCCGCCAGCTCCGGCTCCCACGCAGCGATCTCACGTTCCCCGCGTCGGCTTCTCAACAAGTGATTGCGTTGCTTAAGGGCACGTCGATATCGCTTCCATAAACTCATGAAGGAATGTTCCACGTGGAACACTCCCCAATCCACGAAGCTTCGCCGATAGGTTGGCCCATCAAGGACGACGCGATGCATGCCGGGTTCCAGAATTTGCGTCGGACATAGCCTCAGTAACTCGAGACTATTGACGCTGCCGCCATCTCGACGCATCTGGATACCCTCAACAGTCCATTGCACCCCACTGCTGTGGCGCGCGCCGGACTCGTCTTCAATGGCGCCGAATACCGTCCACTGCTTGAGTTCGGGACCGGCCAACTCTGGCGCCGTCGTGCCGCGAAACGAGCGGGCACGGTTCAGGCAGTACAGCATTTCCAGAATGCTGGTTTTGCCCGCTGCGTTCTCGCCCACAAACAAATTGAGCCTGCCGGACAAGGGCAGGCTCAATTGTTGGAACAAACGGAAGTTTTCAGCTTTGAGCTGAACGATCCGCATGAGCTTAAAGGCGCATCGGCATCACGACATACTTGCTCGACTCATCGCCAGCCGCGTAAATCAATCCGCTGGAATCCGCATTCTTCAATTCCATGACGAATTCTTCGCTGGCCAGCGCGCCCAAGGCATCAAGCAGGTAGTTGACGTTAAAGCCGATCTCGACCGGGCCGCCGTCATAGCTGACCTCCAGATCTTCTTCGGCTTCCTCGTGCTCGGGATTATGCGTCTGCAAGCCGAGCTTGCTACCCTCGATTGTGAGTCGCACACCGCGAAACTTTTCGTTCGACAAAATCGCAGTACGCGCCAATGCACGTTTGACCATCTCGCGATCGGCCTGCAGTTTCTTGTCACCGGATTCCGGCACGACACGCTCATAGTCGGGGAAGCGACCGTCGATCAGCTTGGTGGTCAAACGGACGACATCGAGATCGACCTCGATCTGCGTCGCGCTGATACGAATCTGCGCCGGTTCGTCGGTGGCGTCCAGCAGTCGCTGTAGCTCGAGCACGGCCTTGCGCGGCACGATGACCTGTAGTCGTTCGTCAATACCGGTTTCCGCCGCAACTTCGCTGAGCGCGAGCCGATGCCCATCCGTCGCCACCGCACGCACGCGATGGGTATCGACTTCCAGCAGCGTCCCATTCAGGTAGTAGCGGACATCCTGCTGCGCCATCGCAAACTGGGTGCGCTCGATCAATGATCGCAACTGATTACGTGGCAACTGCAAGGCCTTGCCATCGACGACGCGGCCCAGGGCCGGAAACTCATCGGCCTTCAGGCAAGACAGGGAATAACGGCTGCGACCCGATTTGAGCTGTGCTTTTTCGCCACTCATTTCCAGGCTGATCTCGGCACCTTCCGGCAAGCCCCGGCAGATGTCGAACAGCTTGCGAGCAGGCACCGTCGCGCGGCCTGGTGCGAGATTTTGCACACGGGCCCGCGCCTCCAGTTCGATTTCCAGATCCGTCCTGGTGACGATCAACTCGTCATCGCGAAGTTCGAGCAGGAAATTCGACAGCACCGGCAAGGTCTGACGTCGCTCGACGACACCGATGACTGCCGACAGTGCCGACAGTAATTCGTTACGCCCCACTTGCAGTTTCATAGCTCGATCCAATTGTTTTTCATCTTTTCAAAGAACTCAATCCAACAGCAATAGGAATCCCCATTTCTGTGGATTTTTTTGTTAATTTAAACAAAAACAATAGCTTGCAGAATAAATCCCCAATAAGCAGCCACTTCATCCGTGGTTGTGCTTGCTGTGGATAAGCCCTGCATCGAATTTATCCACATGTTTGTTCACGCGCTATCCCCACAGCAGTCCCATGTCCGACGCACAGCTTCTCAGAAACCGAGTTGACGCTGCAGATTCTCGTGATCTTCCTGATACTTGACCTCATTCTCGCGCAGTTCCGCAATCTTGCGGCACGCATGCAGAACGGTGGTGTGATCCCTGCCGAAAGCCTCACCGATCTCCGGCAAGCTGTGTTGCGTCAGTTCCTTGGCCAGCGCCATTGCCATCTGTCGAGGTCGCGCCAGTGACCGTGTGCGACGCTGCGAATTAAGATCGACCACACGAATGTTGTAATACGCGGCGACGGTACGCTTGATGTTGTCGATCGTCACCATCCGTTCGTAGGCTGCCAGCATGTCCTTGAGCGTTGCCCGCGCGAATTCAACCGTCATCGCCTCACCGCGCAGGCGTGAACTTGCCGACAGGCGCAGCAACGCACCTTCAAGTTCGCGAACATTCGAGCGTACGCGTTGAGCAACGAACAGGGCGACTTCCTTCGGCAGCGCGACCTTGTTCTGGTCGGCCTTGGCGAGCAGGATCGCGACGCGCGTCTCGAGATCGGGTGGTTCGACCGCGACCGCCAGCCCCCAAGTGAAACGCGACTTCAAGCGCTCATCAATGCCGTCGACGTCCTTCGGATAACGATCAGATGTCAGTACGATCTGCTTGCGACCATCAATCAACGCATTGAAGGTGTGGAAGAACTCCTCCTGCGTGCGCTCCTTGTGGGCAAAGAAGTGAATATCGTCGATCAGCAGGGCGTCGACGGAGCGGTACAGATTCTTGAACTCGTCCATGCGTCCATGCCGGATGGCCGAGGTGAAATGATTCATCCATTGTTCGGCGCCGACATAGACCACGCGCGCGCGCTGGCTGCTGCGTAGGATCGCATTGCCGACCGCATGCATCAGATGCGTCTTGCCGAGCCCCGAGCTGCCGTAGATCAGCAACGGGTTGTAGGTGCCGCCCGGTGTTTCAACCACATGTTCGGCGGCGGCGCGTGCGTGCGAATTCGATTTGCCTTCGATGAAGTTGATGAAGGTGTAATCCGGATTGAGTTTGCCGGCTGCGGTCGGCAGGTTTTCCTCAATCGTGATCGCCGATTCGGTTCCTGCCGCAGGCGCCAGCGTTCGGCCAGGCTCGACGGCGCCGACAGCGACTTCCACCTCGTTGATATCACGGCCACCGCTGACCTTGACGCTGCGACGGATCAGTTCGAGATAATCCTGTCGCACACGATCGACGACCATCCGGTTCGGCGCGAGCAGATTGAGGCGATCGCGGACGAACACCGGTTGTAGCGGACGAATCCAGGTGTGCACATCGCGGTCGGGCAGTTCACCCTCCAGCCAGCGCACACATTGCGCCCAGAGATCCTCTTCTTGCATGGTTCTTGTTAGTCGATGAGGGTCGCGTTGACGACCGTGCTGCATGGGTGCGCGCTGGCACCCGGAGCCGAAGTCTATAGTCTCGGTCCGGGCTTATCCACAGCACCAGGGCAAGGCGTTACTTGAACGGGATATCGCCAGCCGGTACACTCCGCGCCCTTTTTGTATTTGCAACCGTCAGGTGATTCATGTCCAAGCGCACTTATCAGCCGAAGAAGCTGCGCCGTGCCCGCACGCACGGCTTCCGCGCCCGTATGGCGACCAAGGGTGGCCGCGCGGTGATCGCGCGTCGTCGCGCCAAGGGCCGCAAGCGCCTCTGCCCGTAAGCGCTGTTCTTCAATGAACGAGGCGGCGCGCTTTCCGCGGCGCGCCCGCTTGCTGAAGCCGGCTGAATTCAAGGCCGTCTTTGAGCGTGGTGCAAGGCTGCACGAACGTGGTTTGACGGCGGTCTGCGCGACCAATACGCTCGCACACCCCCGCCTCGGGCTGGCGATCGCGAAGAAGTCCTTGCCACTGGCAGTGGACCGTAATCGACTCAAACGCCGGATCCGTGACACATTTCGCCTGAATCAACGGAACCTGCCAGCCGTTGATCTGGTCATTCTCGCCAAGCCGGGCAGCCGAACGCTGACGGCGTCGCAAATGTGCCAAAGCCTGGAGCGACTGTGGACCCGAATCGCAGCTTCCTCGGTAACTGCCTCGCAGCCGGCATCATCATCTTCATCCGCAGCTACCAAGTCCTGATCAGTCCACTGCTCGGGCCGCGCTGCCGTTTCTATCCCAGCTGCTCGCACTATGCGATCGACGCCATCCGCACGTACGGTCCACTGCGCGGCAGCTGGCTCGCGGCGCGGCGCATCACGCGTTGCCACCCTTTGAATCCCGGCGGGTACGACCCCGTTCCCGAGCGTGCACACAGCCATTCGGCCGCCTGCGCGTGCGACACACATCACCAGTAGACCTGATCCGATGGAAAACCGCCGCTATATCCTGATCGCCATGCTTGGCGTCGTGCTGTTCTTCATCTATCAGGCCTGGCAAAAGGACTATGGCAATCGCCTGCCCGCCGCGCCGGTGGCCCAGACGGCTCAGGCGCCGGAAGGCCGTGCGGCTGAAACGGCCGCTACTGCCGACCAGACCGGCGACACCGCCGCCGCGGTATCGAGCGATGGCCAGACCCTCCGTGTCGAGACCGACGTCTACATCGCCGAGATCTCGACGCTCGGCGGCGAAATACGCCGGATCGAGTTGAAACAATACCCGGCGAACAAGGACAAGCCTGAACCGATGTCCTTGCTCGACGATCGCAACGGCCGCCTGTTCATTCTGCAGAGTGGCCTGGTCGATACGCAGGCACCGCTGACCAGCGACAAGACCCTGTTTCACAGCGCGCAGACCTCTTATCAGCTCGCCAGCGGGCAGGACACGCTCGACGTCACGCTCGACTACGAAGGTGCTGACGGCCTGAAGGCCCAGAAGATCTACCGCTTCCACCGCGACAGCTACCAAATCGATCTGTCACAGTCGCTGGTCAACAGCGGCAGCGAGCGCACTGTCAGTCCATACACGCGATTGGTGCGGACCGACTTCACACCGGATGGCGAGCCGCGTTTTTCACACACCTTCACCGGCGTTGGCTTCTATCAGCAGGCCGAGCCCGGCGGCACCAGCTACAAGTTCAAGAAGACCGCACTCGATAAGCTCAACAAGGACGCGTTCGAGACACAGCAGACCGGCGGCTGGATCACGATACTGCAGCATTACTTTGTTGCCGCGATCGTGCCGCCGGCGACCGAAACCATGACTTACAGCGCCAAGCCGCGCGAAGCTGGCGGCTACCGTGCGCAGGCCGTCGGCGCCGGCGTCAAGCTCGCGCCGGGCGAGACGCATCGCTTCGACACCCGGCTGTACATCGGCCCGAAGTTGCAGGATCGCGTCGAGGACATCGCGCCCGGCTTCGACCTGACGCTCGATTACGGCATTCTGACGCCGATCGCCAAGCCGATCTTCTGGGTGCTGAAGACCTTCCACAAACTGACCGGCAACTGGGGCTGGTCGATCGTGCTGCTGACGATCTCGGTCAAGCTGCTGCTCTACAAGCTTTCGGAGACGCAATACCGCTCGATGGCGAGGATGAAAATCTTCGGGCCGAAGATCAAGGACATCCGCGAGCGTTATGCGGACGATCGCGAACGTCTGCAGAAGGCGATGATGGACCTCTACAAAAAGGAGGGCTTCAATCCGCTCGCGGGCTGTTGGCCAATGCTGGTGCAGTTCCCGGTGTTCATCTCACTGTACTGGGTGCTGCTGGAGTCGGTCGAGATTCGCCAGGCGCCGTTCATGCTGTGGATTCACGATCTTTCGGCGCCGGATCCGTTCTACGTGCTGCCGGTGCTCTACGGCATCACCATGTTCTTCCAGCAGAAGCTGTCGGGGAACCAGACCATGGATCCGATGCAGCAGAAGATGATGCAGATCATGCCGATCGGCCTGACCGCGTTCTTCACGTTCTTCCAGTCCGGCCTCGTGCTGTACTGGGTCGTCAACGGCATGATCAGCATCGCGCAGCAATGGGTCATCACCCGCAAGCTTGATGGCGAAGGCCTCAAGCGCTGAGGCCGGCTCAACGGACATGCCGGTCGCTAGACTGATCGACATGTCGGCGACACCGCACACCGATACCATCGTTGCGATTGCCACCGCGCCTGGTCGCGGTGGCGTCGGTGTTGTGCGTGTTTCCGGTCCTGCTGCGACGATCATTGGTGAACGCATTGCCGGTGCGCTGCCGGCACCGCGTGTCGCCGCGCTGCGCAATTTCCGCGCTGCGTCCGGCACAACAATCGACAGCGGACTCGTGTTGCACTTCCCCGCGCCACATTCGTTTACCGGCGAACACGTCGTCGAGCTGCAGGCGCACGGCAGCCCGGTGGCACTCGAGTTGCTGGTGCGGGCGGCCTGCGCCGCTGGTGCGCGGCCCGCGCGCGCCGGCGAATTCTCCGAGCGCGCATTTCTCAATGGCCGACTCGATCTGGCGCAAGCCGAGGCGATCGCCGACCTCATCGAAGCCTCGACTGCCGAGGCCGCGCGCGCGGCGCAACGCTCGCTGGAAGGCGAACTGTCAAAACGGGTTCATGCGATCGCCGAGCAGCTGATCGAGTTGCGCATGTTCGTCGAAGGCGCACTCGATTTTTCCGACGAGGATGTCGACTGGCTCGCCGACAGTGCATTGACGAAAAAGCTTCACGACGCACAACACGCTCTCGCGCAGTTGCTGGCGCAGGCGGCGCAGGGTCGTCGCCTGCGCGAAGGCTACACCGTCGCACTCACCGGTCGGCCAAACGTCGGCAAGTCGACGCTACTCAATTATCTTGCGGGCGCCGAGGTTGCGATCGTCACCGATATCGCCGGCACCACTCGCGACGTGCTGCGCGAGAATCTGAATCTGCGCGGCCTGCCGGTGACGCTGGTCGATACCGCGGGATTGCGCGAGAGCGGCGACGCCATCGAACGCGAAGGCATGCGACGCGCGCGACTGGCGCTGGCGCAGGCGGAACTTGCGCTGTTCATCGTCGATGCGCGCGAGCGCATGACGGCAGAAGACCGGCGCCTGATTGCCGAGTTGCCGCCGAATCTGCCACTCCTGATTGTTCACAACAAGATCGATCTTGCCGCGCCGCCGGCCCCTACGGGCGCCGATGAGCTCCAGATCTC
>DATCXY010000213.1:0-1724 GCA_036570585.1 Solimonas sp.
CTCGAATACCACATGTATGCACAGCGGATGGATCTGCCGACGCTGGCACAGACCACCGGTTTCTGGCGGCTTAGCGTGCGTCGCGCGCTGCGGCCCCGCGTCTTCGCGAGACTTGGCCCGAGGCGTCTGCGCCGTTATGCCGAGGCGCTGGGCCTGAGCGTCGCACAACTGAAGCAACTGCCTTGATCGTCGACCACTACCAGCACCGTCACGCCGGTCACTGTGAAACGGGCGTGACCAGCAATCTGCTGCGCCATTACGGTTTCGAGCTCAGCGAACCGATGGCGCTCGGCCTGTCCAGCGCGCTGACGTTCGCGTACTTTCCGTTCGTCAAGGTCGGTGGTTTTCCGCTGACCACGTATCGGATGCCGCCGGGCAGCGTCTATGGTGGCCTGCGCAAGGCGCTGCACCTGAAGATGAACAAGCGCCGCTTCCGCACCGTTGAAAGGGCGATGCTGGCGCTCGATGTCGAATTGGCGATCGGACGTCCGGTCGGTCTGCAGACCTCGGTCTATTGGCTGCCGTATTTTCCGCCGGAAATGCGCTTCCACTTCAATGCACACAACCTTGTCGTCTATGGCAAGGATGGCGACGACTACCTGATCAGCGATCCGGTCTTCGATCAACCGCAACGCTGCCCGTCGGCCGATTTGCACAAGGCGCGCTTCACGCGCGGCATCTTCGCGCCCAAGGGGCTGCTGTATTACCCCGAGGCCGTGCCGACTGATTTTGATCTGCGCAGCGTGGCGCGCAGCGCGATCACACGCACCTGGAAAATGATGTTGCACACGCCAATGCCGTACGTCGGCGTGCGCGCCATCGACAAGCTCGCGAATGCGGTCGAAAATCTCGCCGGGCGCAAGCCGGATGTGCGCTGGCAACGCCTGTATGTCGGCAACGTGATCCGCATGCAGGAAGAAATCGGCACCGGCGGCGGTGGCTTTCGTTTCATGTATGCCGCCTTCCTGCAGGAATTGTCAGGCCAGCTCGACGACGACGTGCTCGGTGAGCTGGCACAGGCGATGACCGCTTGCGGCGATCTGTGGCGGCGCTTCGCGCTGCAGGGCGCGCAGTTCATTCGCAAGAAAGAGGGTGTGACGCTGGCATCGCTGGCTGCGGCGCTGCGCGAATGTGCCGCTGCCGAGCGCGATGTCTACGAAGGGCTCAAGCGCTGGAGCCGTGCGCAAGGCTGAAGCTCACCCGCCATGGCGCTGCGCGCGCAACAGATAGAACGCGCCATCGCCGCCACGCGTGACGTGACACCATGGCGCCGTCGATGACGATTCCAGATAACGGCACAGGGCTTCGGCCGTGACGCCCTGGCTGCCGAGTTCGACATTGGCCAGCGAGCGTGCGGCGAACGGCTGGCGAAAGGCATCCAGCGCGGGATGCCACGCGAGCTGCGTGTCGGCCGGCAGTTGTGCCAGCACCGCCTGCATTTCGTGCCCGTCGACGATACGCAGAATCGGCAACAACTCGGCCAGCGGCGCCCGGCAATCGGCATCGCAATAAAACCAGTGGCTGGTCTCGAACATCGCAGCATCCTTCGGCAACCCGACGCGCTGACGTTGCGCCGCCAACGGCCACACGCCTTCCTCGACGCAGCCGAGCAGGGCATGGCGATGTGTCGGTGTCGGTAGTTGCAGCAGTTCCAGCGCGGCTTCGAGTCCGGCATGACGCCGGGCGATCGCGAGCTGGGGACCGTCGATGCCGATCTGCTGGGC
>DATCXY010000214.1:0-3249 GCA_036570585.1 Solimonas sp.
GTCATCGCCAGTGCTGGCGACGATATGCAACGCGATTACTGGTACAGCAATTCACGCGTGCCGGGCGAGCTGATGGCTCCGGCGCAGATCGGCCGGACCGCGGGCCATCGTGCCGCCGCGCGACTGGGTGCACGCAAGCTCGACACGCGTCACGCGCCGGTGCTGTTGCCGCCGGAACTCGCGCGTGGCTTCTGGGGCCATTTCACTGGGGCCATTTCCGGTGGTGCGCTTTATCGCAAGGCCACGTTTCTGCTCGGCCGTCTCGGCGAGGATGTGTTCTCGCCGGCAGTGACGCTGCGTCAGGCGCCGCATCTGCAGCGCGCGTCCGGCAGCGCACACCATGACAGCGAAGGTGTGGCGACACAGGCACGCACGCTGGTTGATCATGGGCGCCTGGAGAGTTGGCTGCTCAGCAGTTATTCGGCGCGCAAGCTTGGCCTGCAGACAACCGGCAATGCGGGTGGTGTGTTCAATCTGGTCGTCGAACCCGGCATGCTGGGTTTTGATGAATTGCTGCGCGAGATGGGCGAAGGTCTGCTCGTCACCGAGCTGCTCGGTCACGGCGTCAACCCGGTCACCGGCGACTACTCACGCGGCGCGGCGGGCTTCTGGGTCGAGAACGGCGAGGTCGCCTATCCGGTCGATGAATTGACCATTGCCGGCAATCTGAGCGAGATGTTCAAAGGCGTGCTCGCGGTCGGCGCTGATGTCGATGTCCACGCCAATACGCGGTCCGGGTCGGTCTTGATCGACCGCATGACGATCGCCGGCAACTAGTATCGCGCCTCGGAAAGTCGGAGCGCATTGCCGTCGGCGCGCTTACGCTGTCTTTTCGAGCCCGCCTGCGGCTGAATGCTGGCGCGTACCGCGCATCGGCGTGACTTTCGGTGAGATTTGTTGGGCTTGGTGTGTGTCGGTCCCGCGCAAGATCTCGAAACGTCCGTTCATGTCCTCGGCCAGCGCCGTGCAGCTTTCCATCCAGTCGCCGCAGTTGTAGTAGCTGACACCGTGGATGTCGCGAATCTCGGCATGGTGGATATGCCCGCAAATCACGCCGTCGAGGCCGCGCTCACGGCAATCCCGCGCGACGGCATCCTCGAACGCGGAGACGAAATTCACCGCACGCTTGACCTGATGCTTGGCAAACGCCGATAGCGACCATTGCGGCTTGTCGAAGCGGGCGCGGACGTGATTGATGACGACGTTCGCACGCATCAATCCGTGATAGGCGGCATCGCCGGCAATGGCGATGCGCCGGAAATAGCGGGTGATCATGTCGAATGCATCACCATGCAGGACCAGCAGGCGACGGCCATCGGCGGTGTGGTGAATCGCCTCGTTGGCGATCGAGATATTGCCGAAGTGCAGGGCGTGATCGACGTAGCGTCGCAGGAACTCGTCGTGATTGCCGGTGATGTAGTGCACCGCCGTCCCCTGTTCGGCCTTGCTCAGGATTTCACGGACGACATTGGCGTGCGCTTGCGGCCAGTACCAGTGCTTTCGCAGCTTCCAGCCGTCGATGATGTCGCCGACCAGATACAGGCGCTCGCAATCGTGATCGCGTAGAAACGTCGCGAGCTGTTCGGCCTGACAGCCCGGCCGACCCAGATGAACGTCCGAAACCCACAGTGTGCGGTAGCGCATCTTGTCTCCGCTTGATCGCAGCGGAAGAGGGAGGCCGCGATCAATTTCTGATCAGCAAATTTCCTGCCAACATCGCCAAACGATGGGCATGGCACGGTTGGCGAGACGTGATCGGTATCGCTGCGGCTCAGGCAGCCTTGCGCAGCTTTGGCGCGGCGACCGAGGCCTCCGTGCGGTTGAGATGATCGAGTTCGACCCAGCGGATGACGTGAATGCGGCCGTCGAAATCCTCGGCCAGCGCCGTGCAGCTTTCGACCCAGTCGCCGCAGTTGTAATAGGTAACGCCGTTGATGTCGCGCGCATCCGCATGATGGATGTGACCGCAGACCACGCCATCAAGTTCACGCCGCTGGCATTCATGCGCCAACGAGTCCTCGAATGTCGAGACGATATTGACGGCGGTCTTGACGTGCTGCTTGGCAAACGCGGACAGCGACCAGTAGCGCATGCCGAGCAGGGCGCGACCGCGATTGAACCAGTGATTGAAACGCATCGTGCCGCCGTAGATCGCGTCGCCAGCCAGCGCAATCCACTTGTGGTAGCGCGTGATCACATCGAAGAAATCGCCGTGTACGACCAATAGCTGGCGGCCGTCGGCGGTCTTGTGGATGTGTTCGTTGACCAGCCGGATATTGCCGATCTCGAGCTCGTAACCGACGAACCTGCGCAGAAATTCATCGTGATTGCCGGTGACGTACAGTACCTGCGTGCCCCGCTTGGCCTTGGTCAGAATCTTGCGGACGACATTGGTGTGCTCCTGCGGCCAGAACCAGCCGCTGCGCAAACGCCAGCCGTCGATGATGTCACCGACCAGATACAGCGTTTCGCAGTCGTTCTGCTTGAGGAAATCGACCAGATGACTGGCCTTGCAGTCCGGTGTACCGAGATGCACATCGGAGATCCAGATCGTGCGATAGCGCGGCTTTGCGTTGCCCGTGCGCTTTCCGGTCTTTGTCGAAGAGGTGATCGCGTTCATGGCGTGCGGCATCATCGTCATCTTTGATGTTGCACATGTGAATGCGAGATGACGTTTTCGTGAATGCCGGCCAAGAAAAAGGGCGCGGTGTTGCCACCGCGCCCCGGAACCACGACTGCGAAAGGTTTTACGGCGTCGGCGGCGTGACGAACTTGCCTTCCGTGCACAGCTCGTGCGCGTGCATGGCGTTGCCCACGTCGGCGGCGAGCAGCAGCGACGAGATGCTGAGGACGACCGAGTCATACGACTTGTGCGCCTTCAGGCCGATGAAGCCAGCTTGGTCACCCGCCAGATTGACACCCAGGAGCTGCAGCTGCGTCTCATTGACCGACAGCGTTTCCTGCTGGGTATCTCCGAGGAACGTGGTGACCGATACCGTGCGGGTCAGTCCCAGATTCAAGGTTGCGGCCGGGAACGACACGCCGAAGACAGCGTACTTGCCGGCCGGCACTGCGGACGGGAACAATACGGCTTCGCCGACGGAATCGATCAGGTTGAGCGGCCCCAGCAGGCCGACCGGCAGGCTGAACGTCGCGAACGTGCTGAGTTTGCCGTCTATGACATTCCCGGGTGCGGTTACGCTGTTCGTCAGCGTGGTCACCGGACCGGCGCCCAGCAGATTCAGAAAG
>DATCXY010000215.1:0-2335 GCA_036570585.1 Solimonas sp.
CCAGCTGTCGGGCCAGTCGCGGCGTAGCTGTTCGACCAGCCATGCCGGGTGCGACAGACGGACCGCCGGTTCGTCCGGCAGCGCGGCTTCGAGCGCAACATGTTCGCGCGTGTAGCGGCGCAGCACGGCATTGATGAAGCCCTGTGCTTGCGGCCGTTTCATGACTTCGGCGGCGGCGACGGTTTCATTGATCGCCGCGTGCGGTGGCGTTTCCAGATTGCGCAACTGATAAAGACCGATCAGCAGCAGCGCGTGGATCTCGTCGTCGACCGCCAGCGGCTTGTCCATCATTTGCGCGGTCAGCCCCTGCAGCAGTGACAGTTCACGCAGTACGCCATAGGCGAGCAATCGCGCCATCGCTGCATCGGCCGGCACGCGAAAGCGCGTCGCCGGCAACAGCGCGTCATCGAGACTGCTGCCGCGCAAGACCCGGCTGACGGCGCGCGCGGCGCTGGCGCGGACATTGGCGTGGTAGGGGGACGGCGCTGCGGCGGGCTTCATGGCGGCTGCGATAAAAAGAGGCGCACATCATAGACGCCGCGCCGAGCGGTGTCGGCTGGCGAGATGATGATCGCGGCGCGCGGCTGCATTCGACGACTGAAGTGCGACGGCTACGAAATCACCGCGCGGCGTCATCACGCGTTGCAGGTGGTCGCCAGCACGGTTGCCGGACTCGGCGCCGCTTAGCGTGTGGCGTTTCGACGCTGCTGGATGGCGTCGACCTCGGCCTGCCAGCGTTGCATCTGCTCGGCATAGTCGTCGAGTACGCATTGTGCGCAGCCGCCGAAACAGCAGTCCGGACGTTCCGGCGGTGGCGGCAATTCCTCGTCCGCGCACTGCGCGGGTTCAGGCTTGTCACTGCTCATGCGAAGCGCCGCTGCAGCAAGGGCCGATTGCGGATGATCTCCGCGGCGGGGAGCGCCTTGCCGCCCGGCCACTGCAGTTGCTGAAGACGGACGACGCCATCGCCGCTGGCGACGGCGATCTCGCCGGCGTCGGTGCTCACCACCGTTCCAGATGCGGCGCGACTTGCCGTGCTGGCGTCGGCGGTCGCGGCAAGAATGCGCACGCGCTCGCCGTCGAGTTCGGTCCAGGCGACCGGTGCCGGATTGAACGCGCGGATGCGCCGCGCGATCTGCACGGCGGGCAGCGACCAGTCGATGCGGGCCTCGTCCTTGTCGAGCTTCCGGGCGTAGCTTGCGCCTTCGTCGGGCTGCGGGGTTTCCGCCAGCTCGCCGCGCGCCAGCTGCTCAACGACCATGACGATCAGTCGTGCCCCGAGCGCCGCCAGCGTGTCGTGCAACATTGCGGCGCTGGTGTCATCGCCGATCGCGACGCGCTCATGCAGCAGCATCGGCCCGGTATCGAGCCCGGCTTCCATGCGCATGATGGTGATGCCGGTGTCGCGGTCGCCGGCCTCGATGGCGCGCTGGATCGGCGCCGCGCCGCGCCAGCGCGGCAGTAGAGACGCGTGAATGTTGAAGCAGCCGTGCGCCGGGATATCGAGCACGGCCTGTGGCAGGATCAGGCCGTAGGCGACCACCACCATCAGCGCCGGTGCCAACGCGCGCAATTCATCCTGTTCGGCTTGGCCGCGCAGGCGTTCCGGCTTGAACAACGGCAGACCGAGTTCGCTGGCACGTTGGCCGACCGGCGAGACGGTGAGTTTGCGGCCGCGGCCAGCTGGCCGGTCCGGCTGGGTATAGACACCGACGATCTCATGGCCGGCCGCGTGCAACGCATCGAGCGCGGCGACGGCGAACGCAGGCGTGCCGGCGAAGACCAGTCTCATCGTGCGCCTAGCGTGCTGCGACCGGGTTCTTGGCGTCTTCCTTGCGGAGCTTGTCGAGCTTCTTTTGCAGGCGTTCGCGCTTCAGGCTCGACAGCAGGTCGATATAGAGCTTGCCGTCGAGATGGTCGATCTCGTGCTGCACCGCTTGTGCGAGCAGGCCGTCGGCCGCGAGTTCGAAAGGTTGGCCGTGGCGATCGAGCGCGCGCAGCTTCAACTGGTTGTAGCGCTGAACCTTGTCGACGACGCCGGGCACCGACAGGCAACCCTCTTCCATCTCGATGCGCTCGGCGGGATCGAGGATTTCCGGATTGATGATGACGATCGGCTGCGGCGTGCGCTTGTCTTCGCTGCAATCCATCACCGCCAGTCGCAGCGCAATGCCGACCTGCGTCGCGGCCAGTCCGACGCCGGGCGCGTCATACATGGTCTCGAACATATCGTCGATCAAGATCTGCAGCGCGTCGTCAAAGACGGCCACCGGCAGCGCTTTCTGGCGTAGCCGCGGATCGGGATGATGGAGAATCGTGAGCAGCGACATAAAAC
>DATCXY010000216.1:0-5054 GCA_036570585.1 Solimonas sp.
CAGGCGGCCACGTCGGGCGGTGACACGCCAGTCGATGCTGCGCGCATCGTCGCCGACTGCGTACGGGCGCACTTCTTCGACTTCGAGGCCGCGACCACGCTGGGCGCTGCGATGGCCGCCCTGAATCTGCGCGAGCGCCGCGCGACGCTCGCCGAGATTCAGGCCTTGCGCGGCGCCGCGCAGCGCCAGCAGTTCGTCCAGGTCAGGCAGGATCAAGGCGTCGGGACTTGGCTCAGGAGTTCTTCGACGCAGGCCTGCGCGGTGACGCCGCGCGCCTGCGCACCGTAGTCCAGCAACAGGCGATGGCGCAGCGCGTCGGGCGCGATCGCCTGGACATCTTCGGGGCTGACGTAATCGCGGCCATTGAGCCACGCCAGCACGCGTGCGCCACGCTCGATCGCCAGTGCCGCGCGCGGGCTTGCGCCCCAGCGCAGCCACTCGGCGAGCTTGGCGCTGTACGGTGCCGGGCGGCGTGTCGCATCGACCAGCGCGGCGATGTATTCGGCGACCGCATCGACCAGCGTCAGGCCGAGAATCTGCTGGCGCGCCCTGAACACGGTTTCCTGCGACAGCTTCGACGCCGGTGCCGGCAGTTCTTCGGCGGCGATCGCCTCGCGTCTGTTCAGCGCCATGATGCGCAGCGTCGTTGCGCGGTCCGGATAGTCGACCAGCGCATGCAGCATGAAACGGTCGAGCTGGGCTTCGGGCAGCGGATACGTGCCTTCGTGTTCGATCGGGTTTTGCGTTGCCATCACCAGGAACAGGCGTGGCAGCGGGTAGGTTGCGCTGCCGACGCTGATCTGATGTTCGCCCATTGCTTCGAGCAGCGCCGACTGCACCTTGGCCGGTGCACGATTGACCTCGTCGGCGAGGATCAGATTGTGGAACAGCGGGCCGCGCTGGAACTGGAACACGCCTTCGTCGGGACGGTAAATGTCCGAGCCGGTCAGATCCGACGGCAGCATGTCGGGCGTGAATTGAACGCGCTGAAAGCTGCCATCGAGACCGTGCGCCAGGGCCTTGATCGCACGTGTCTTGGCCAAGCCGGGCGGGCCTTCGACGAGCAGATGGCCATCGGCCAGCAATGCGATCAACAACCGCTCGACCAAGCGTTCCTGACCGAGGATCTGCGACTCCAGATAACTGCGCAGCGTGTTGAACGCAGTAAGGGCCGCGTCATGTGTGGCGCGTGGTTCGGCGGTGCTGCGATCATCCATCGATGAATTCCTTGTCGCGGTGGCAAAGCACGCTGATAGAGGGCGATGCCTTGAATTTAGTTCCGTCGAATTGCGACGCGAGCGCTGGCGGCGCTAGGGCAGCGCCTGCCCTGCTTGCGCCAGCAGCCGCCGCACGCTGATCAGCGGCAGGCCGATCAGCGCAGTGGGATCGGTGGTTTCGATCGCGTCGAACAGACTGATGCCGTAGCCTTCGCATTTGAAGCTGCCGGCGCAGTCCAGTGCCGGTTCGACTTCGACGTAACGTGCAATCTCTTCGTCGCAGAGCTGGCGAAATCGCACCGTGGTGACGTCGAGCGCGTCCAGCACTTGCTCGCCATGAACCAGCGCGACGGCTGTCAGGAAGCGTACTTCGCGACCCGCGCAGGCGCGCAGTTGGGCATGCGCCTGTTCGATATTGCCGGGCTTGCCGAGAATCTGCTTGTCCAGCGCAGCGGCCTGATCGGAGCCGAGGATCCAGCCGTCAGGATGGCGGTCGCGCAGCGCTCGGGCCTTGGCGAGCGCCAGGCGCCGGACCAGTGAGGCGACGTCTTCGCCAGGCTGCGGCGTTTCGTCGATCTCGGATGCTTCGCCAATGAAATCAAGGTGTAGGCGTCGCAGCAGTTCGGCGCGATAGCGCGAGCCGGACGCCAGAATCAGCGTCGGCTGGGTGCCGGGCGCGCCGGGTGCCGACGGTGGTGGTTCGACGGGTGCTGCGGAGACAGATTTAGCCATTGATTCTTTTGACTTTTGATGGGTAGCTGACTATGCTTCGCGCCCTTTTTCGGGACCGGAGTGCAGATGCCGATTCCGCAGAGCGTGACCGCTTCTTCGGCGCTGACGCAGCGACAAGCGTACAGCGGCGAGCTTCCACTGAGCAGCTTCGAGCGTTTGCGCGAGGTGCTGGTCGATGATGCGGGCGTGCTGCAGGTCGAGCTGCACGCCGAGAAGTCGCGCGGGGCAAAGCGCTTGCAGGGCACGGTCAACGGTGAGTTGGCTTTGAGCTGCCAGCGTTGCGATGCGCGTATTGCATGGCCCCTGCAGATCGACATCGACCTGCGTCTGGTCGAGACCGAAGAGGAAGAACAGGCCGTCCTGCATGAGGCGGACCCGTATCTGGTGCAGGATGACCGCTTGCCGCTACGTGAGATCGTCGAAGACGAGATCCTGTTGGCATTGCCGATGCTGCCGCGCTGTGAATCGTGCGAAAATGTTGTGCAGGCCTCGCCTCAGCCGAAAGCTGAAGATGAGACCGTCCGCCGGGAAGTGAACCCATTCGCGGCATTGAAAGAACGCTTAGGCAAATAGAGTTAGGGCACCCGCCCGACGGAGCTGAACATGGCAGTCCAAGATTCCAAGAAGTCCCGCTCCAAGCGTGGCCACCGCCACGCCCACTGGAAGAACAAGGCCACCGCGCCGGCGCTGTCGACCGACCCGACCTCGGGCGAGACGCATCGCCGTCACCACGTGACGGCTGACGGCTTCTACCGCGGCAAGAAGGTCATCGACACCAGCCCGGCCGCCGACAGCGCCGAGTAGGATCCGACCTCAGGATCGCGCCGTCGGCATGACCGCCACGGCCCCCGTCGTTCTTGCGATCGACGCCATGAGCGGCGATCACGGCCTGAACATGGCCGTGGACGCTGCTCTTCTGGCGTTGGCGGAATACCCGGTATTGCAATTGATTCTGGTCGGGGACCCGGATCTGCTTTCGGCTGCGTTGCAAACGCGCAAGCTGCCGGCCGAGACGCTGCTGCGTCTGAGTGTGCATCCGGCAAGCGAAGTGATCTCGATGGACGAGTCGCCATCGAAGGCTTTGCGCACCAAGAAAGATTCGTCGATGCGCGTCGCGATCAATCTGGTTCGCGATGGTCGCGCCCATGCCGTGGTTTCGGCAGGCAATACCGGCGCGTTGATGGCAACCGCCAAATTCGTGCTGAAAATGCTCAAGGGCATCGATCGGCCGGCGATGATTTCGCCGATCCCGTCGATGAACGGGCATGTGCATATGCTCGATCTCGGCGCCAACGCTGAATGCAGTGCCGAGCAGTTGTTCCAGTTTGCGGTGATGGGATCGGCGCTGGTCACGGCGACCTACGACATTCCCCGGCCCAGGGTCGCCCTTTTGAACATCGGCGAGGAAGAGATGAAGGGCAACGAGGTCATCAAGCAGAGTGCGCAGCTGCTGCAAGCCTCCACGCTCAATTACATCGGTTTCATCGAAGGCGACGGCGTGTTCCTGCGTGATGTCGATGTCGTCGTCTGTGACGGCTTCACCGGCAATATCGCGTTGAAGACCGGCGAAGGCGTTGCCAAGCTGATCTATCACTTCATCAAGCAGGAATTCACGCGCTCGGTGTTCACCAAGATGGCGGCGCTGGCCGCGATGCCGGCACTCAAGGCGCTCGGCAAGCGCATGGACCCGCGCAATTACAACGGTGCGAGTTTTGTTGGCGTCAATGGCATCGTCATCAAGTCGCACGGCAGTGCCGATGCGCAGGCCTTTGTCGCGGCGATCCGCGTTGCATTGCGTGAAGTCGAAAACGAAGTGCCGAGCCGCATCGCTCGTCTGCTGGCCGACGCGTTGCCGGCACGTGTGCCGGATACGACGCTCGCCTGATCCGAGCCACAGCGACTTGCGTGTGCAGTTGAGCGCGCCGCTTCGTTAGAATTGTCGCCGGCCTTTCGTGCGCCGCGACTTTCGACATGACCGCAATATCTCCATCCAGTCTCCTTGTTGCCGACATCGGCGGTACCAATGCGCGCTTCGCGCTCGCCCGTTCCGATGCGCAGGGCAGGCCGGTGCTTGATGCCGTGCGCGAGTTGCATGCTGCGGCCTACCCGACGCTGGCGTCCGCCGCGCAGCACTATCTCGATGAAGTCGGCGCACTTGCCGTACGCTCGGCGGTGTTCGCCGTCGCCTCGCCGGTCACTGGCGATGAAATCAAGATGACCAACAGTCCGTGGTCGTTTTCGGTGCACGCACTTCAGACAGAACTTGCGCTTGATGCATTGACGCTGATCAACGATTTCGCCGCCGTCAGCCATGCCGTTCCACATCTGAGCCGCAATGACGTCGTTGCAGTTGGTGCCGATGCGGCGACACTGGCCAGCGAACGCCGTGACGGGCATTACTCGGTGCTCGGTCCCGGCACAGGGCTTGGCGTCGGGCGCCTGATGTTGCGTGACGCGACGTCGCTGGTGTTTGAAACCGAAGGCGGACACGTCGGTTTCGCGCCAACCACTGCGTACGAGTTGCGACTGCTTGAAGTGCTATGGCGTGACTATCCGCGGGTTTCCGCGGAGCGCCTGCTGTCCGGTCATGGCTTGGTCAATTTGTATCGCGCGATCTGTGTGGTCGAAGGCAAGGCGGTGCTCGACCTGACGCCAGCTCAGATCAGCGAACTGGCGTCGACGCAGCCTGAGAGTCTCTGTGCGCGCAGCGTCGAACTGTTCTGCGAACTGCTCGGCGCGTTCGCCGGCGATACGGTGCTGATGCACGGCTCCTGGGATGGCGTGTATCTCGCGGGCGGCGTCACGCAAAAGCTGCTGCCATGGATTCAGCGTAGCGGGTTCCGAACGCGCTTTGAATCCAAGGGACGTTTCGACGCCCTGCTGAAGCGCGTGCCGGTGCTCGCGATCACGCATCCACAGGCCGGTTTGCTCGGTGCGGCGGCGCGCGGTTTGCTGACTTGATCAAGTCGCACGGATGCGAACGCACCGCCATGAGATGGCGGGGCAGGGCTATGGCGCCATGGATGGCTGGGCCGACCTTACTTGACGAGATCGTTGAGGTCGAAGATCGGCACCAGAATCGCGAGCACGATCAGCAGCACGATG
>DATCXY010000217.1:0-4489 GCA_036570585.1 Solimonas sp.
GATTGATCTGTCGGTACGTCGGCGGCGCGGCCCACGAATCGCGACTTGCGTCGCTCCTGTCGGGGAAGTGGCCGCCAGCTCGCGATCGGTGTGATCCGAAAGCCCCGGCGCATTTGCAGATGCGCGCCTCGGTGTTTCGGCCAAGGCGCGCAATCTGTCAGGCTGGACGTCACCGATGGCGTCGCGCGCAAGGCGCGCTCCTACAGCCGATACGCGCCCCGCTTCATGATTTTCGCCACCTGCCGCATGATGCCGCGCACGGGCGCCGGCAATTCCTGTGCGCCGGCCGCGCCGGCTTCTTCGCCGTGGCGCTGCTCGTCGGCACGCATTGCCTTGAGGATCGCGCGCCCGCGCTGGTCGCTTTCCGGCAACTCGCGCAGGTGTTCTTCAAGATGTTCCGAGACCTGGCGCTCGGTTTCCTGAACGAAGCCGAGGCTCCAGCCATCGCCGCGCAGGCCGGCGAGCGCACCGATCGTGAACGAGCCGGCGTACCACAGCGGCTGCAGCTTGCTGGGGCCGTCATCGAGTTCCTGCAGGCGTTCCTCGCACCAGCGCAAGTGGTCACGTTCTTCGCGCGCGGCATCAAGCAGGTGACGGCGGGTGTCCGGATCGCGCGCGGTCAACGCCTGGCCGTGGTACAGCGCCTGCGCGGAAATCTCGCCGGCATGATTGACGCGCATCAGGCCGGCGACGTGGCGGCGCTCGTCGGCAGCCAGTTTGGTATCGCGCGTTGTGCCGGCTGGATTGGCACGGCCGGCACTGTGGCCGCGTTCGGCGAGCAGTGAAAGTCCGCGGCCGATGAACGACAGCAGAGGATCGGCCAGACCGGGTTCGCGTTCGGCCGGACGTGGCGCAGGGCGGGGCGTCGATGTGCTCATGGCGTCATTCTAGCCGGCCGTGCATTCCGTAGAATGACCCAACTTTCCGCCCCGCGCCTTCATCGTGCAAATCAAAGCCAACCAGATCGCCACGCATCTCGCCAAGGGGCTCGCGCCGCTGTATCTGGTCGCGGGCGAAGAACCTCTGGTGCTGCAGGAGACGCTGGACGCGATCCGCGCTGCGGCGCGCAAGGCCGGCTTCAGCGAACGCGAAGTGCTCGACGTCGAGCGTGGGTTTTCATGGCAGCGCGTGGTCGATGCCTGCGCGAGCCTGTCCCTGTTCGCGACGCAGCGCATCATCGAAGTGCGCATGGCGACCAGTCCGGACGATGAGGGCCGCAAGACGCTGCAGGCGCTGGCCGCGCAATTGCAGCGCGACACGCTGTTGATTGTGGTCTGCGGTGCGCTCGACAAGCGCCAGCGCGAAGCCAGTTGGTTCAAGGCGCTCGATACCGCCGGCGCCAGCGTCTATGTCTGGCCGGTCAAGAGCGAGGAGTTTGCGCCGTGGCTCGACGCGCGACTGAAGGCCGCCGGCGTCAAGATCGACGCTGACGCCGCGAAGCTGCTGGCCGAGCGTACCGAAGGCAATCTGCTGGCGGCGGCGCAGGATGTCGAAAAGCTGAAGCTGCTGTTCGCGGGCGAACGTATCGACGTCGAATCACTGGGGCAGGCGGTGGCGGACAGCGCGCGCTTCGAGGCATTCGATCTCAACGATCGCATCCTCGATGGCGACGCGACCGGCGCGGTGCGCAGCTTGCAGCGCCTGCGCGAGGAGGGGCTGTCGCCACTGGAAATTCTCGGTGCACTGTCGTGGTGCCTGCGCTCGTTGAGCAAGGCTGCGATCAACTTCGCGAAAGTCCGTGATGCCGCGACCGCGCTCGAAATGGCCGGCGTGCGGCGTTTCCAGCAGGCCAAATACCTGAAGGCGCTGCCGCGGGTGCGGCCCGGTGAGTCACTGGGCTGGATGCGGCGCATCGGGCAGGTCGACCAGATGGTCAAGACCGGCCAGGAAGCGGCGGCTTGGGAAGAATTGCTAACATTGATTCTTGCCGCCAGTGGGGCGGCGCTGCGTCCCGCCCGAACATGAATGCTGCTGCAAAGCCGGTCCGTCCCAAATCCGATATCGCGGCCTACATGCACGAGCGCGGCGCGCGCGCGCGTCGCGGCGCGCCGGATCGCGCGTGCCGACACCGGCACCAAGAACGCCGCCCTGTTCGCGCTGGCGCAGGCGATTCTCGATGACAGCGACGCGATCCTCGAAGCCAATGCGCAGGACATGCGCGCCGGCCGCAACGCCAAGCTCGATGCCGCGTTGCTCGAACGCCTGGAGCTGAACGCCAAGCGTGTCGAGGCGATGGCCGATGGCGTGCGCCAGGTTGCGCTGCTGCCGGATCCGGTCGGCGAGATCACCGACATGAAGCAGCGGCCATCCGGCATTCAGGTCGGCCACATGCGCGTGCCGCTTGGCGTGGTCGGCATCATTTTCGAGTCGCGGCCGAACGTGACCGCCGACGCCGCGGCGCTGTGCCTGAAGTCGGGTAACGCCGCGATCCTGCGCGGTGGCTCCGAGGCGCTGCGCTCGAATCTCGCGATCGGGCGCTGTCTCGAACGCGCATTGACCGACGCCGGCCTGCCGAAGGATACGGTGCAGATACTCGACATCACCGATCGTCGCGCCGTGACCGAGCTGGTGGCGATGCCGGAGTTCGTCGATGTCATCATTCCGCGCGGCGGCAAGGGCCTGGTTGCAGCCGTGGCCGAGGCCGCGCGCGTGCCGGTGATCAAGCATCTCGACGGCATCTGCCACGTCTACATCGACGCTGCGGCTGATATCGAGAAGGCGTTCGCGGTCGCCGTCAATGCCAAGACCCAACGCTACGGCACCTGCAACACCATGGAAACCTTGCTGGTCGACGCGCCGATCGCCGAACGCGTGCTGCCGGATCTATCGCGCGTCTATCGCGAGGCAGGCGTCGAACTGCGCGGCTGCGCACGCACACGCAAGCTGTTGTCGGGCATCAAGCCGGCGACCGAGGAGGATTGGCGTACCGAGTATCTGGCGCCGATCCTGGCGATCCGCATCGTCGATGGCCTTGATGAGGCGATCGACCACATCGAAACCTACGGCTCGCACCATACCGACAGCATCATCACCGAGAATCTGACGCACGCGCGTCGCTTCGTGCGCGAGGTCGATTCGAGTTCGGTGATGATCAATGCGTCGACGCGTTTCGCCGATGGCTACGAATACGGTCTCGGCGCCGAGATCGGCATCAGTACCGACAAGTTCCACGCGCGCGGTCCGGTCGGTCTCGAAGGTCTGACCTCGATGAAGTGGGTCGTGATGGGCGACGGTTCGGTGCGCTGAATGATCGAGCCCGGATGAGCGCTTCGTGAAGGCGATCGGCATCTTTGGCGGCGCGTTCGCGCCTTTTCACAACGGCCATTTGCGGGTCGCAATCGACGCACGTGACAAGCTCGATCTGTATCAGGTGCGGCTGATTCCAACCGCACATGCCGCGCATCGTCCGGATTCACGCATTTCCGCGCAGCGTCGCCTTGAATGGCTGCGTCTGGCAGTGCGTCGCGAGAAGAACCTGATCCCCGACGATCGTGAAATTCTGCGCGCCGGCGTGTCGTACACGGTCGAGACGCTCGCCGAATTGCGCCATGATTTTCCGCGTGCGGCGCTGGTGCTGATCATGGGCAGCGATGCATTCGAGCATCTGCACACCTGGAGCCGCTGGCAGCAGCTGATCGAGCTGGCGCATATCGCGGCGATCACCCGCCCCGGCAATGCGCCGTATCCGAGTGCGGAGACCGCCGGACTGCTGTCGAGCCGTCGTGCCGCTGATGCCGCCGCGTTGCACCGTCAGCCCGCCGGACTGTGGCTGCCGCTGGAGATTCCGCAACTCGACATCTCGTCGACCCGCATCCGCCGCCTGCTCAAGCAGGAACGCTCCGTGCGGGCATTGGTGCCGGATGCGATACTGAACGCCATGACCGCCGCGGACGTCGCGGCACTGACTCAGGACAACGATGCCACGCAACACTAAGCCGAAGATGGACCCGCTCACCAAGCTTGCGGTGAATGCGCTGGAAGATCTCAAGGGTCAGAACATCACGGTACTCGACGTGATGAAGCTGACGACGGTCACCGACACGATGATCATCTGCACCGGCACGTCGAACCGGCACGTGAAATCGCTGGCACAGAACGTCGCCGGCGATGCCAAACACGCCGGCTATCAGCCTCTCGGTATCGAAGGCACCGAACAGGGCGAGTGGGTGCTGGTCGATCTCGGCGGCGTGGTCGTGCATGTGATGCAGGCACAGGCGCGCGCGTTCTATCAGCTCGAAAAGCTGTGGACGGTAGCGGCGGAGGCCGACGAGGCGCCGGTCGTGAAGAAAAAATCCACCAAGCCACCGCGCACGACCACCACCAAGGCCAAGCGGGCAGCGGCCAAGGCCGCCGGCGTCAAGAAAAAGCCGGTCAATGCCGGCGTCAAGAAGCGCGCACCGGTCAAGGCTGCGGTCGCCGCGAATAAAGCGGCAGCAAAAAAGGCCGTTGCGAAAAAGCCGGCGACGAAGAAAGCTGCGCCGCGCAAGTC
>DATCXY010000218.1:0-3902 GCA_036570585.1 Solimonas sp.
AAGGGAAGTGCTGCAATGAATCCCCCGAGCTTGTCACTGCGCTTCGCCGCCTCCGATACCAAGACAACAACGGCCGCCGTGAGCATGTACTTGGTAATCAGCCAGCCCACGTTATCTCCCGATAAGGCCTAACGCCAATTAGACGGACGACGAAATCCATCTAATCTGTGACCCAATCCACATAATCCAGGAGCGGGACTTGTAAGACTCTGATCCAGCCGCTGATTTTTTTGGTGCGGTGGATTAGATGGAATTGAATATGTCACAAAAAAGCCCCCTCAAGCTGCACGATCACTTTCGGCTTCGGATTCGGTCCTTGCATTACAGCCGCCGAACCGAGGAGACGTACTGGCATTGGATTAAACGCTTTATCGTTTTTCACGGCAAGCGGCACCCATCGCTGCTTGGGCGTGCTGAGGCCGAGGCTTTCCTTTCGAGTCTGGCGACGGATCGAAACGTTGCGGCGAACACGCAGAATCTTGCGTTGGCCTCGATTCTGTTTCTTTACAAGGAGGTGCTCGCCGAGGATCTTCCCTGGCTGTCCGATGTGACGCGCGCCAAGAAGCCGAAGCGGATACCGACGGTGCTGAGCAGGCAAGAGACTGAGGCTTTGCTCGCGGCCGCCGGACCGCAAGGGGGTGCGGCGCTGGCGGTCCATTTGCTGTACGGCACGGGAATGCGGCTTCTTGAGGCCTTGCGCCTGCGCGTCAAGGATGTCGATTTTGATCGGCGTGAGTTGTGTGTGCGCGATGGCAAGGGCGGCAAGGACCGCATGACCGTCTTTCCCCAGGTTCTGCTGGCGCCGATGCGGGCGCATCTTGCGTGGCGACGCACCGTTTTCGACGAGGATTCGCGTCGCGACATGGCAGATGTGTGGCTGCCGGATGCGTTGGCGGTGAAGTATCCGAACGCGGCTCGCGAATGGGGTTGGCAATACGTGTTCGTGGCAAATCGGTTTTCGACCGACCCGGTATCCGGCGTTGCGCGCCGTCATCATCTTGGTGAATCGCAGATTCAAAAGCTGGTCCGTGGTGCCGGGGTCCAGGCTGGAATCGCCAAGCCGGTATCACCACACACCTTGCGCCATTCGTTTGCGACGCATCTTCTGGAGTCAGGCGCCGACATTCGCACGGTGCAGGAATTGCTTGGGCACGCCAATGTCAGCACCACCATGATTTATACGCACGTGGTGAATCGGGGTGGCCTTGGTGCGATCAGTCCGCTGGATCGTCTTTGAAGAGTTGCTTTCCGGATTCGTGGCGCTCATGCAGTTTGTGCCGCGCCATCAAGCCGGCGCGTTGTTGACGATGACCGCGCTGCGGATCTGCTGCAGGTTCTCGCGCAGGACGTCGGCGACAAGCGCGTCGGTGCGCGGATCGGCGAGCACTTCTTCAACGATGCGAAAGCCGGCATCGACCAGCGCTTCGCTGATGTCCTTGTAGAACGGCAGCCGCGACAGCCGGCCGGCCTTCGGGTCCTGACGCATTTTCTCGAACAGCATTTCGCGCAGGTGCGTTTCGTTTTCGCGCAGGGCGCGGGAGATGTTCCGGGTATAGGTGCCGCGGCCGAGCACGTCGGCGACTTCATCCAGGACGGCGATGGTGACGGCGTCGCTGATCGAATCGACGATGGCGTTCTTGAATCGGTTGACGAACAGGTAGGTGAAGTCTTCTCCGAGTGCGCGATCGGCGCTGCTGCCGACGCGCGACAGCATGACGATGATCCGGACAATGCGGAACAGACGGAACGCGCGGATCGCCGGGTTCGCTGCCGGAATCATGCCGAGGATTTCATACCAGTTGCGCATGAGGAATGTGCGCTGCCAGCCTTGGCGGTACCAGCGCCAGATAAACTCGACTGCAAAGATTGCGCAAAAGCCGAGATCACCCAGCACAATGAGCTGGCGTTGCGCATCGGTGAATGGCCCCCAAGTCTCGTAGCCGAGCAGGGCGACCGAGATCAATGCGAGCAGCATCATCAGCCAGTCGATGATTGCGATGCGGCGGCGTACCGGCTTGGCGCTCTTCTCCATGCTTTGTTCTCGCTGCGTTGTCGCGGGCATGAGGAAAAGCCCGCTTCTGTGGGGGTTTTTATCCCGCTTATGATGCGGACAACTTCAGGGGAACGCATCCATGAATCGTCTCGCAACTCTGGCGCGTTGCGCCGCCGCGGTGTTGGTCCTGTCAGCAGGGCTCGCGCATGCCGACGCCGATACGCAATTCCGGCAGCAGTTTGGCGACGCATTTCTCGATCATTACTGGTCCTTGCACGCGGATGACGCGATCGCAATGGGTTACTACCGCGATGCCGATCAGCTGCCGGCGCCCGACGCGAAGTATCGCGCGAGCCTTCAGCGCTTCCTCGATGGCTCGATCGCGCAGCTTGAAAAGCTGTCGGCCGCGGACATGAGCGATGGCCTGCGTACCGACCGCGAAATGCTGCTCAACCAGTTGCGCTACGAACGATGGACGCTGGATACGCTGCGCGAATGGCAGTGGCAACCGTCCGACTACAACGTCGCCGATGCGTTCTCGCTGCTGCTCAACACGCCATATGCGGACGAGGCGACGCGGCTGCGCACTGTATCGAAACGTCTGGCACAGGTGCCGGCGTATTACGCGGCGGCCGAGCAGGCGATCTCGCACCCGACACGTATTCATGTGCAGCTCGCGATCGAGCAGAACCAGGGGGCGCTCGATGTATTCGGCGATGGATTGGAAAAACAGGTGGCGGGCTCGGCGCTGGCCGCCAATGAACGCGCGCAGTTTCTTCACAGGCTCGGAGCAGCACGCACGGCGATCACGGCATACGTGAGCTTTCTGAAGTCGCTGGACGCGAAACTGGCGAAGGATGGCGGTGCGCGCGATTTTCGTCTCGGCCAGCCGCTCTACGATCAGGCATTTGCCTATGAAGTGCAGACCGGCGGCACGGCGCAACAGCTTTATCAGCGTGCGCTGGAGGAAAAGAGCCGTCTGCACGCACGCATGAGCGTGCTCGCCGACCAGCTCTGGCCCAAATACTTTCCCAATGCCAAGGCGCCGGATGACAAGATCGCCAAGATTGGCCAGCTGATTGAGAAGCTGTCGGACAATCACGTCGCGCCGGCCGAGTTCTATCCGCAGGTCAAGGCGCTGATCCCCAGGCTTGAGGCATGGGTGACGGATCACGATCTGCTGACGCTGGATGCGAGCAGGCCGCTGGAAGTACGCGTGACGCCGCCGTACCAGCGCGGCTATGCAATGGCGATGCTGGCGGCGCCCGGCCCGTACGATCCGACCGCGAAGACCTACTTCGACGTGATGCCGATGGACGACTACACGCCGGCACAGGCCGACAGCTTTCTGCGCGAGTACAACCACTGGCTGATGCAGATCCTCGCCATCCACGAGGCGGTGCCCGGTCATTACGTGCAGTTGCTGTATGCGAACAAGTCGCCGAGCCGCATCAAGGTGATTTTCGGCAACAGCGCGATGATCGAAGGCTGGGCGGTTTACAGCGAACGCATGATGCTCGAAAGCGGCTGGCCGGGCGGGGCGGATGCGCACCAGCCCGAGATGGAATTGATGTATTCGAAATGGGCGCTGCGCGTGGTCTGCAACACCATCCTCGACTATGGCGTGCACGTGCTCGGCATGAGCCAGGCCGACGCAATGGAGCTGCTGACGCGCGAGGCGTTCCAGAGCGAGACCGAAGCCAAGGGCAAATGGCGACGCGTGCAACTGTCGAGCGTGCAGCTGACGTTCTATTTTGCGGGCTTCTCGGCGATCTACGATTATCGCCAGCGTTTGAAGGACGAGCTCGGACCGCGCTTCGACCTGAAGAAATTCCACGAGAAATTCCTCAGCTACGGCAGCGCCCCGGTGTCAGTGATCGAATCGCTGATGAAGCCGGAAGATGCAGCG
>DATCXY010000219.1:0-4563 GCA_036570585.1 Solimonas sp.
CTACGGTGGTGAAGGCAAGCCGCCGCAGCTCGGCACGATCAGTCCGGCGATGGTCACGGCCTGCCGCATGGATTTTCGCCGCGAAGCCGATGGTGAATGGCGCATCGCGCGTTTCAGCGGCCAGCCACTGTTCGTCGGCGATGACCCGGTGACCAAACGCATGCTGCTGAAGAAAAGCTGATCCGCGACCGCGGCGTGGCGATCCGTCGCCGCGCCGCCACCGTGATGCGGTTCGCATCGCGTTCGCACTTCGTTCGACCCTCAAGAGCCTCGCCATGCGTGTTCGCCGTCGCCTGCTGTCTGCCGCGCTCGTTGCGCTGTTCGCCCACACAGCCGCGGCTGCCGACGCGCTGCGGATCGGCATGGTGCCGGATGCCGGTGCCACCCAGGTTTCGGTCAGCGAGAAGGCGCCGCTGCAGCGCTATCTCGCAGAGAAGATCGGCACGCCGGTATCGCTGATCATTCCGACCAATTACAACGCCACGGTCGAAGCGCTCGGCAACGGCTCGCTCGATGTCGCCTATCTCGGTGGTCTCACCTACGTGAAGGCGCACGCGCGTTACGGCGTCACACCGCTCGTGCAGCGCGATATCGATCAGCGCTTCCATTCGCTGTTCATCACGCGCAAGCAAAGCACCATTCGCACGCTTGCCGATCTGCGCGGCAAGCGCTTCTGCTTCGGCGACATCAACTCGACCAGCGGCCATCTGTTTCCGTACTTCGCGATGCAGCAGGCCGGCATCGCCGCCAGCCATGATCTGAAGTCGTTCCGTTACACCGGCAGCCATCCGGCCACCGCGCAGGCGGTTGCGGCCGGTGTCTGCGATGCCGGTGCGATCGACGAGACGGTCTACGAGGCGATGCTCGCCGATGGCCGCATCGATGGCGACAAGTTGCGCGTGTTCCACACCACGGCGCCGTTTGCCGATTACGTCTGGGTCGCGCGCAACAATCTGGCGCCAGCGCTGCAGGAGAAGGTGGCGGCTGCGCTGATCGCGCTGCAGCCCGGGCAGGACGATGCCGTGCTCGACATCCTGCGCGGCCAACACTTCGTGCGCGCCAGCGATGCGCTGTACGCGCAGGTGCGCGCGGTCGCCCGGGAACTGGGCCTGCTGTGACCACGCCAGCGCCGTTGCTTCGCGCCACTGCGCTGAGCATCGCCGTGCCCGGCACCACCGATTCACTGCTGCGCGACATCGATTTCGAACTGCGCGCCGGTGAGTGCCTGGCGCTGGTCGGCCCCAGTGGCAGTGGCAAGACCACGCTGCTGCGTGCCCTCGGCGGACAACTCGCCGCGCATGCCGGCTCGATCCGCTTTGACGGTCGCGATATCGCCGCGACGTCTGGTCGGGGGCGGCGCGAACAGCGCCGGCAGATCGCGTACGTCGCACAGCAACACGATCTGGTGGCACCGCTGCGCGTGCACCAGAACGTGATGGCCGGTGCGCTCGGCCGCTGGAGCACCGCACGCGCGCTGCGATATCTGTGTGCGCCGAAAGCGGACGAACTTGCCGAAGCGCGCGCGGCGCTCGCCGCCGTCGGTATTGCCGACAAGCTGCACGAGCCGACCACCGCGCTGTCCGGCGGCGAACAGCAACGCGTCGCGATCGCACGCGTGCTGGTGCAGCAGCCACGGCTGCTGCTCGCCGACGAACCGGTCGCCTCGCTCGATCCGGCGACGGCCGTCGCGATTCTCGAACTGCTGACGCGCCTGGCCGCCGAACGCGGCGTCGCGCTGATCTGCTCGCTGCATCAGCCGGAACTGGCGCAACGCTTTTTCGCGCGCACCGCCAGCGTCGCGCATGGCACGCTGTGCTGGTCTGAAAACGCGGCAAGCCGCACACGCTGAAACGTGATGGCTGACAGCGTCGCCCTGCTCGCGTCGTTCTTCCCGCCGGTCTTGACGCCGTCGTATCTGCTGGCATTGATGCCGCTGGTTCTGGAAACCATCGGCCTGACGCTGGGCGCGATGTTCATCGCCTTCTGCGTCAGCCTGCCGCTCGGCATCGCCGCCGGCCTGCGGCTGCCGGGCACACGTCCGTTGCTCGCCGTGCTCACGGCGCTGCGCTCGATTCCCGATCTGACGCTGGCGATTCTGTGCGTGATCGTGTTCGGCATCGGTCCCGGCGCGGGACTCGTCGCGCTCGCGCTTTACTACAGCGCGGCGGTCGCGAAGATCTTCGCCGAGGTCTTGCGTACCGCGCCGCAGGCGCCGCTGCGCGCGCTGCAGGCCAGCGGTGCGTCGCGTCTGCAGATCGCATTGTTCGGCTTGCTGCCGATGAAGCGCGCCGATCTGCTGAGTTTCGGTGCGTATGAATTCGAATGTGCGTTGCGCGCATCGACGGTGATCGGCGCGGTCGGCGGCGGTGGTCTCGGCGGCGAGCTGCTCGGTTCACTCGCAGCGATGGATTTTCCGCGCGTGACGACGCAGCTGATCGTGCTCGTCATCGTCGTTGCCGCGCTCGACCAGTGCAGTCTCCACCTGCGCCGCCGCCCGCGCGGTCTGCTGCTGCTCGCACCGCTCGGCGCGTACGCAGCCATCCACTACAGTCCGCAGTTGCTCGGCGCGGCGCACGCGGCGCGCGTATTCGCCGAGATGCTGCCGCCGCAGCTCAGTACGGAACAGTTCGGCGCGCTGGCACGCCAGCTCCGGGAAACGATCTGCATGGGCGTCGCCGGCACACTCGGCGGCACGCTCATTGCCATGCCCGCGAGCATCGTCATGGCGCGCAATCTGACGCCGGTCTGGCTGGCGTGGCCGCTGCGGCGCGTGATGGAAATCGCCCGCTGCATTCCGGAAGTCGCGTGGGGGCTGATCCTGATCGCGATCATCGGCATCGGCCCGATGGCCGGTGCCGTGGCCCTCGGCCTGCATTCGGCCGGCTGTCTGGCGCGACTGTTCGCCGAGGCACTGGAGAATGCGCCGCGCGCACCGCAGGACGCGATGTCGGGCATCGGCGCATCGCCCCTCGCGGTCGCCGCATACGCGACGCTGCCGCTGGCGAGCGGGCCGATCGCGGTCTACTCGCTGTTCCGGCTCGAATGGAATCTGAGGATGGCGACGGTCGTCGGCGTGATCGGCGCCGGCGGCATCGGTCAGGCGCTCTACGAGGCGCAGCAACTGTTCTTCTACCACCAGATGTTCGCGTACATCCTGATCACCGCCACGCTGTGCTTCGTCGTCGATCACATCGGCGATGCGCTGCGGCGGCGCTTCGATGTGCAGGTACTGCCCGGCTGCTGAGCGAACGCGCCGCGAACGGCGAGATCCCTCGATACACCGCGCCTGTCGGCGCGGCACTCGGGACGAACGGATTGAAGGTGTGAGAGGCCTCGGTGCGCCGTGCCTGCCGGCGCGGTACTCGGGCCGAATGGGTTGAAGGTGTGAGATGGCTGGACGATGCCGGGCTGGTGCTCGCTCGTCGGCAGGGAGCCGCTTTGCGCGCAGATCATCTCAGGTCTTTCTTGCCCTCCTGAAACCGCTCATGTCGAGTAGGTGCGCAGCGCCATATCGAGACACGCGCGAGGTCGGGGCAACAGAATCCCTCGATACACCGCGCCCGTCGGCGCGGCACTCGGGACGGACGGGTTGAAGGTGTGAGAGGCCTCGGTGCGCCATGCCTGCCGGCGCGGTACTCGGGTCGAATGGTTTGAAGGTGTGAGATGGCTGGACGATGCCGGGCCGGCGTTCGCTCGTCGACGGGGAGCCGCTTTGCGCGCAGATCATCTCAGGTCTTTCTTGCCCTCCTGAAACCGTTCATGTCGAGTAGGCGCGCAGCGCCATATCGAGACACGCGCGAGGTCGGGGCAACAGAATCCCTCGATACACCGCGCCTGTCGGCGCGGCACTCGGGACGGACGGGGCCAGAACCGGCAGGTGCCGCTAATGCTCGCTCGGCGGCACTTCGTCGTGCCACTTCTCGCCGTTGTCGCGCAACACGTCGGCGATCTGCTGCCAGTGCGCCGGCGTGTTGTTCTTGAACAGGAAGCTGAAGTGCGTCGCGCCGCGGAATTCAAGCACTTCGACGCCCTTTGCGCCCGCCTGATACGCGTAGCCTGCGCCCGCCGGTATGAACATGCCGTCGCCCTTGCGCAAGACCTGCTTGCCGATCAGCAGTTCGCCGGCCATCACGTAATACAGGCAATCGGTGTCGTGGCTGTGGCGCGGCAGGAGGTAGTCGCTCTTGAACCAGACGTAGGTCAGACTCATGCCGCGCTCGCCGGGCTCCTTGAACAGCACGACGGTCTTGGCGCCGTGGTTCGGATCATCGGTCGGGTTCGCGGCGTTGAGGACTTGCAGGCCGGCCAGCACGCCGGCGTCGATGCCGAGCACCGGCATGTGGTCCTGCACCGGCGTCGCGTCGGCGGCGCGGAATATGCGCAGGCGCTTGCGCGTTGCCGGTTCCGCGGCGGCGGATTCGTCTTCGGTCATGCCGGCCATCGGCGGCGTCCTCGGGATGCGATCATCGATGGCCCGGAGGGTAGAACGCTGGTCCGTACCGGACAAGCTTCATGCCCGGAGACGCCAGCCGGCGCGAGCCGGCGCTTTATATCCACACTGAT
>DATCXY010000220.1:0-2828 GCA_036570585.1 Solimonas sp.
CAGGAACTCGCTGATGCAGATCCGCATTTCCAGCCGTGCGAGATGTGCCCCCATGCAGCTGTGCACGCCACCGGCAAACGCGAGCATCGGTTTGCGCGGACGCTTGAAGTTGATCTCGCGCGGGTTGTCGAACACGGTCGGGTCGTAGTTCGCCGCCGGCAGCACCGACGTGATCTTGTCGCCTTTCTTCATCTGCACACCGCGCAGTTCGTGATCCTGCGTCAGCACACGGCCGGAGAATGTCACCGAGAACGCGCGCAGCAGTTCTTCGGTCGCGCCGACCAGATTCTCCGGATGGTCGATGATCTCTTGGCGACGCACCGGATTTTCGGCGAGCCACAGGAACACGTTGTTGAGCGACGCGAACACGGTGTCGAGGCCGCCGATGAAAAGAAAGAACACGAAGCCGAAGATCTCGCGCTCGCTGAGTGGCACGCCGTCCGGCCGCGCGCGGATGATGGTGCTGATCACGCCTTCATCCGGGGCGTTGGTTTTCTCGGCGATCACGCTTTTCAGGTAAGACGCGATCGAGCGCATCGACTGACCGGCGACTTCGCGACTCTGCGAGTGCAGCAGGCCGATCGCCCATTCGACGAAGGTGTCGCGCATGTTCTGCGGCAGGCCCATCAGGTCGAGGAACACCGAGACCGGTAGCGGCCGGCCGAAGTCCTGCGTGAATTCGCATTCGCGCTTGGCTATGAACTGGTCGATCAGTTCGTTGGCGAGACCGCGGATGTAGTTTTCGAGCTTGGCGATCGCCTTCGGCGAAAACAGCGGATCGACGATATTGCGGTACTTGCGATGATCGGGCGGATCGATTTCCAGCGGGATGAAATAGAACCAGTCGCGTGGATCGCGCGGGAAGCCGACCGAGCCGTGCGACGAAAAAATTTCCGGATGACGCAGCACGAAGTACGCATCTTCGTAGCGCGTCACGTGCCACGCATTGCCGATGTTCGGGCTGGTGTTGTAGTACACCGGCGGAAAGTTCTCGTGCATCGCGGCCATGTAGGCGTGCGGCGATGCGAGAAATTCTGCGCCTTCGGTCAGGCCACTCGAACGCACCAGCTCCGGCGGTACGTGGGTCGGGATCTCGTTTGGCGTCGATGAAGCGTTCGCGTTCATGTGGATTCTCCGGCGATGCGGCCGCGCGAGCGGCTCAGAACTGTGACTTCGGCAGGCGCACGACCAGACCGTCGAGTGCCGGGCCGATGGTCAGCTGGCAGCTCAGGCGGCTGCCCGCTTGCAGTTCGCCGGCGACGCCTTCGAGCATTTCCTTTTCCGCGTCCGACGGCGGCGACACGCGATCGAGCCACGCCTCGTCGACGTAGCAATGGCAGGTTGCGCACGCAAGGCCGCCACCGCACTCGCCGACGATGCCCTTGACGAGATGGCTGATCGCACCGTCCATCACCGACGTGCCATCGTCGAGTTCGAGGTCATGCTGCTTGCCGCTGTGTTCGATGTAGGTAACGACCGCCATTTGCCTGTTCCTCGAATATTGATAGTGCGAGAACGACGTTCTCTAAGCGATCTTAGGATGGAGCTCGCGTGGTTGTCAACGCAACGTAGGCTTTTCGGGCTGAACGGTATTTGACAGCGGACGAGAATCGCGGACTAATAGAAAACAGTGTTCTCACCGAGATTCGAATCGATGGCCGCTGATCTGAAGTCCACTCCCGGCGCCGTGGCAAGCGCTGACGCGCCGGTGCAATGGGAGGCGCGCTCGGCCAGACGCGTGGTCGAGATCAGCCGCGACCAGATCCTCGAACGCAGCCGGCGCATCGTCGATGCGGCGTACGAACTGCTGGAATCCGAAGGTCTCGAAGGCCTGACGATTCGCGCCGTGTTGCAGAAAACCGGCCTGGCGCGTCGCGCGTTCTACGAACGTTTTGCCGGCAAGGACGATCTGGTGTTGGCGGTCTTCGAGCAGACCATCCACATGGCGACGCGGGTCTTCAGCGAACAGCTAGAAAGTGTCGGCGATCCCTTGCAGCGCTTGCGTCTGATCGTCATCGCGATCGTGCGCGGCAACGGCGATCTGATCGGCGACGGTGCACCAAGCAACCGGCGCGGCGCGGCGATGAGTCGCGAACACCTGCGGCTCGCGGAATCAAGGCCTGAAGATCTGCAGGCGGCGATCAGTCCGCTGATCCAGTTGATCGCGCAGCAGCTGGCCGACGGCATGCGCGCTGGCGCGGTGCGTACGGCCGAGCCGCAACGGCTGGCGGCGCTGTTCTACAACCTCGTCTCGACCACCGTGCATACCGAATTGCTCGCGCACGAATCCGCGAGCCCGGATGCCGCGCACCGCGCACAGCTCGCGGACGACATCTGGGAATTCTGCCGGCGCGCAATCGTGGCCTAGACGCGTCGGCGCGAGGCACGAAAAAAGGCGGGGTCGCGTGCGCGACCCCGCCTTCGTGTTACTGCATGCGACGCCGATCTAGGCGTTGACGTCGACCACCACGCGGCCGCGGATCTTGCCCGAGACGATGTCGGCGCCTGCAGCGGCGGCGTCGGCAAGACCGACCACCTTGCTGATCGACTCCAGCTTCGAGGCGTCGAGGTCGCGCGCGAGGCGTTTCCATGCCGCTTCGCGCGCGGCCATCGGCGCCATCACGCTGTCGATGCCAAGCAGCGACACGCCGCGCAGGATGAACGGTGCAACCGACGCCGGCAGGTCCATGCCCTGGGCAAGGCCGCACGCGGCGACAAAACCGCCGTAACGCGTCTGCGCCAGCGCATTGGCGAGTGTATGACTGCCGACGCAGTCGACGACCGCGGCCCACCGTTCTTTCTGCAGCGGCTTGCCGGCATTCGACAAC
>DATCXY010000221.1:0-4514 GCA_036570585.1 Solimonas sp.
ACGCCGACAGACGCGGTTCAACAGCAATTTGAATTTGCGCGACGAGGACGCGCATCAGGCCTTCCCGCAGTCAAAAGACTGTCAGTGTAGAGCCTGTCGGCAGTCGCTACAAAAACACCGGCGCATCCGGCAGTTCATTGCCGACATCGGCAAGTGCCGGCGGATAACGCGCGAGCACCGCCGCCACCGCGGAAATACCCGCCGCAGCGCCTTCGGCAAAGCGCCCGCTGCGGAACTGCGTCTCGACTTGGCGACAACAGTCCTGCCATTCGGCTGGCGGCACCCGTGCATCGCCAACGCCGCGATCAGCAACGATCTCGACGCTGCGATCGGCGAGCAGGATATAGATCAGCACGCCGTTGTTGTGCTCGGTATCCCAGACGCGCAGCGTCGAGAATATCTCGACCGCACGTTCGCGCGGGGTCATTCCGCGCCAGAGCTGGTGCAGCGACAATGCGCCTTCGACCGCGAAGCGGATCTCGCCCGCATGCTGCGATTCGCAGGCACGCACCGCAGCCTCGATTGCGGCCAGCGTCGCCGGCGAAAACGCGCGACGCACCTGCCAGGGCGTCGTCGCCAGATGCCGGAGAGTGCGCTTCAAGCTCATCTCACCATCCTCCCGAAGCGCCGCCGCCACCAAAGCCACCGCCACCGCCGCTGAAGCCACCGCCACCGCCGAACCCACCACCGCCAAAGCCACCGCCGCGAAAACCGCCGCCACCGATGGCACCGAGCGGCACGATACCGATCAGCGTCAGCAGCAAGGCGGCGATGCCGAAGAACACGCCGATCAGCAAGGCCCCGGAGACCAGCCAGGCAATCACGAACACCGCACCACCCGATGCCAGCGCGCCGAGACCGGTGCCGAAGATGCGCCGCAGGAACTGCGCACCGATGACGACGAAAAACAGCAGCGGCATGACCGCACCGATCCGGCTATCGCCCGAGCTGTGATGTTCCGGCGGCGGCGGCAGAGGCTCGCCATTGATGACGCCGATCAACTGGTCGACACCAGCATCCAGGCCACCGGCATAATCACCCGCCTTGAAGCGCGGCACGATCGTCTCGTCGATGATGCGATTGGCGATCGCATCGGGGACCACACCTTCAAGACCATAGCCGACTTCGATGCGGACCCTGCGGTCATTGCGTGCAACGAGCATGAGGATGCCGTCGTCGACGCCCTTGCGGCCGAGCTTCCAGGCGTTGGTGACGCGGATCGAATACTGCTCGATCGTCTCCGGTTCGGTGGTCGGCACGATCAGTACCGCGATCTGGCTGCCTTTCGCTTTTTCGAACGCCGTCAGCTTGTCTTCCAGCGCGCTGCGCTGCGTCGCATCCAGTGTGCTCGTCAGATCGGTGACGCGCGCCGCGAGCCTGGGCACGGCCACGTCGGCCTGTGCCGAAGCGCACGCGAAGAAGACAAGCAGCACGGCGACCGCACAGCGCAATGTGGCGAACAGGGACAGGGTCGCGCGCAAGGCGCGCTCCTACGAACCGAAATCGACGGTCGGCGGCGCCGAGATCGCCTTCTCGTTTTCGACCGTAAAGCTCGGCTTGATCTGCGCGCCGGTGAACTTCGCCGTCAGATTGCTCGGGAACGAGCGCACCGTCGTGTTGTACTGCTGCACCGCCTGAATGTAGCGATTGCGCGCCACAGTGATGCGGTTCTCGGTGCCTTCGAGCTGCGCCTGCAGATCGCGGAACAGACCGTCGGCCTTCAGCTGCGGGTAGTTCTCCGATACCACCAGCAGGCGGGACAGCGCCGAGCTCAACTGGCCTTGCGCGGCCGCATACTGCTTGAGCTTGTCGCCGTCGTTGTAACTGTCATTGCCGACGTTGATCTGGCCGACCTTGGCGCGTGCGTTGGTGACTTCGGTCAGCACCTTTTCTTCATGCTGTGCATACCCCTTCACGGTGTTGACCAGATTCGGCACCAGATCGGCGCGCCGCTGGTATTGGTTCAACACCTCCGCCCACGACGCCTTGATCTGTTCGTCCTGACTTTGCAGGGTGTTGTAACCGCAACCGGCGAGCAGGGTCGATGACAGCAGCGACAACAGGATCAACATTTTTTTCATGACAGGCTCCACGTCAGGACGACGATACTGCACAGGCAGTGCAAGCGCTCAATGCAGCTTCACCACCGTACCACGCAGGGCGACGCCGCCCATGATCGTGCCGGCGCCGCATTCGTACTCGGTCGCGCTCTTGAACTCGTCGCCCTTGTAGACGCTGTGAATATCGATGACCGCATCGCCGCCTTCCTTCAGCGCGCGATCGCGCAGCGACAGCATGGCCGACGCGAATGCGCGCTCGCAGCCGGCCTTGTCGCTTTTGTTGAAGAAGTTGGTCTTCTTGTTTGAAGTGAACGTACCGAACGTGTGGCTGGCGCCCGGCGCTTTCCGGCCCGAGAAGTAGAAACGCACGGTATCGCCCAACTGCTCCTGCACGCCGCTCATCGCATCGGCGATCGGAAACTTGAGCCGATCATCGCGCGCCTGCGCACTCAAGCTGAAGGCGCCGATCAGCAGCGCCATGACGAAAGGAATAGCAGACTTCATGTGTTTCTCCCGCGGATTGAAATCGAGTCAGGAACGATAGGCTGCATGCACGTGAAATTCCGTGACGGGCTTCTCGTCATCGCAGCCATTTGAAGGCCCGAGTGGTCTGTCCGTGCAGCAGCGACGCCGTATTCCACAACATGAACAGCGGCTCGATCGCACGCGCCGACTCGGCCATACCCATGTCTGCGGCCTCCCAGCCTAGACCGGAAAGCAGGTCGCTGACATCGCGCTTGGCGTCGGCATCGTTGCCGCAGATGAACATCGTCGGTGGACCGTCCGCGAGTTGCGGATCGATAAGCTGTTGGTAACCGACTGAATTGAACGCCTTGACGAAACGCGTCGTCTGGAACTCTTTCTGCAGGCGTTCCATCAGGGAGTCCTCAAGCGATGTGAAGTAACGTACAACGCCATTGCTCGGCGCCGATTCGGCGATCGGATTGCAGGCATCGATCACAAGCTTGCCGGTCAGGTTCGGCGTGCCGGCCAGACGCAACGCACGGTTGGCAACCGATCCTTTCACCGCGAGTATCAGCAGATCACCGAACGCCGCCGCCTCGGCAAAGCTCGCGACACCAATCTCAAGCTGTTCGCGATTCCAGTCAGCAAGACGCGCCGGATCTCGCGTGCCGAGCACGACCTCGTGCCCGTGTCTGCGCAAGCCGCTGGCCAGCGTCCGCGCGACGATTCCGGAGCCGAGCACACCGATCTGCAATGCAAATCCCCCAACAAAAACAGGCTGGTCACCTTAACCGATCATCACGACAACGCAAGCACATCAAGCCTTGTCGCGCGACTCCGGCATCGCCACGGCGGGCAATATCCAATCCGGCGCGAGAAATCAGCTCGCAGGATTCGCGACTTTTCGTTTACCCCGTGCAAGCTTCATGTTGAACGCAACCGACACCCTAGCTTGGTCGTCTTCATGCGGATACACCCAGTGCACGAGCGGCGACGGGAACAACAGCAGCATGCCTGGCTCAGGACACACGCGATGTTTGCCCGATCCTATGGCCAGATCATTCTGCAAGGTGATCAGCGCACTGCCTCTAGGATCCAAAAACTCAATATCACCACCGTTCTGGATGCTGCGCGCCGCCCCGGCTCCCGGAACCTGTGCGTAATAGCATCCCGACCACAGGAAGTCTGGATGGTCATGCGGGGTATTAAACGCGCCCTTCTCATTCACGTTCACCCAACCCTGCATCATCATCTGAGTTTGGCTGATGTCCAGCTTCGGATTGCCGTGCTTGAGCGCAGCTGCCAGCGACCGGCAAATTAACTTGTTGAGCTCTTGAAAGGAAGGCTCCTGACGCCCGAAAAAGGTGCGCTCCGAATGCCAGCCCAAGCGATTGCTTGTTGCAATCCCCGAGCTCTCCGCTCGCCACTTCTGGATATCGACGAGCAACCTTTTATTCAGATCCTCGCAGCCCTCGACGTGAAACACCAGCAGCGGCGTAACAAACAACGGCTGGCGCTTCACCATTCGCAGTTTCGACATAATTCCAAGTCACCCAATGACATTCGAAGATATAACGCCGCTCCGCGGCGAAGGGGACAGCGGGCCCAATTGATGATGCCATTTCATGCGCGCGACTCCAGCATCGCCACTGCCGGCAGCGTCTTGCCTTCGAGGAATTCGAGGAATGCGCCGCCACCGGTCGAGATGTAGCCCATCTTGTCGGCGACGTGGAACTTGTCGATCGCCGCCAGCGTGTCGCCGCCGCCGGCGAGCGAGAACGCATTGCTGTCGGCAATCGCCTCGGCCAGCGCCCTGGTGCCACCGGCGAAGGCATCGTACTCGAACACCCCGACCGGGCCATTCCAGACCACGGTGCCCGCATTCTTGAGCTGTGCCGCGAGCTTGGCACGCGACTTCGGTCCGATGTCGAGAATCATCTCGTCGTCTTCGACTTCATCGATCTTGCGCACCACGGCGTGGGCTTCTGC
>DATCXY010000222.1:0-1928 GCA_036570585.1 Solimonas sp.
TTCTCGAACGTCTCGGCCCGGATGCCCCGGTGCTGAAGTCACTGCTCAATCGTCTGCTCACCGAAATCGATCCGAGCGCCGCGGCGCTCTGGCAGGAACCGACGGCATAAGTCGGTTCACGCGCTCCTGCAAAAGGGGCTCGCCTTAAAACATCCGGTACTGACTGGTCGGCACGACGTCGATCGCATCCATGTCGATGAAGCGATGCACGCTGGCCATCATCGCGTCGAGATTGCGCTGGAACTTCGCTTCGTCGCCGACCGCGTCGAAGAACACGTGCGGGTCGGTCATTGCGTCCGGCGGGAAGCACTCCTCGACGAACGCATCGATTGCCGGCGCATCGTCACTGAGCGGCCGCACGACGACGTTCTGCCGGTATTCGAAATTCGACTGCGTCTCGATGCCGACTTTCGTGTGCGCGTTGTGCCAGATGTCCAGCCATTCGCCATACGAGAGGCGTGACGGTCGACGCAGGATCGCGATCTGCGCGAAACCGAAAGTGCGCGTGCCGACCTGCGGCGGATGTTCGCGATTGACGATCGCAGCGGATTCCGTGACCAGATATGCCGCATGGCGCGCGGCGTAGCGCGCGATGGCGGCATCGATGTCACGCCGCAGGAACGTGATCGCGCTGTCGACCCAGACCTGGGCGATCGCTGCGGGTTGCACGTCGAACGCCTTTTGCCGCAACGACGCCGCAGTCGCGACATCGGCATCGTCGAGATTGAGACACAGATGGCGCGCGCCCACCTGGTGCAGCGCCGGCGCAAGCTGGCCACGCAAGGCATCGGCAAATGCCGTCGCGTCTTGCCGAGGATCGCGCCACAGCAGATAGATGATCTTTTCCATGAGCCTTGCATGCCGCTGGCCGACACCTCCTTCTGGAGGCGCCGGCCTGCATGGCAATTACGGCATGAACGCGCCGCCGTTGGCGTCGAGCGCGGCGCCGGTCACGGCCGCGGCATAGTCCGACACCATGAACAGCGCGGCCTTCGCGCAATCGTCGTCGGTCGGGATATGACCGAGCGGAATATCGGCGGCAATCTGCGCCTTGAGTGTGTCGACCGGAATCTTGCTTTCCTGCGCCTGCCAGTTGATGTAACCCTCGACCGGCGCACCCCACATCCAGCCCATGTGCACGGAATTGACGCGGATACCCTTGGGGCCCAGTTCCTTGGCCAGCCACTTCACCGAATTGCCGAGCGCAGCTTTCGACGCGGCATAGCCGGCTTCGCCAAGCGGCGGAATCTTGCGTGCCGCCATCGTGTTGATCATGACAATCGCACCGCCGCGACCGATATGCGGCGCGCAGGCCTGCGTCAGGCGCAGCGTGCCGAGCAGATTGGTTTCGATCGTGTCGCGCCAGCTGTCGAGATCGGCGGTCGACGCGTAGTCCATCTCGCCATGCACGAAGGCGCTGTTGACCAGCGCATCGATCCGGCCGAAGCGCTTGACCGCGGCGGCGGCGAGCGCATCGCACTGCTCGCGCCGGGTGACGTCGCAGAGTTGCTTGAGCACTTCGGTCTTGCCGCCGAGCGCCTTGATGCGCGCTTCGGCATCGTCGAGCTTGTCCGGCGAGCGTGCGCTGACGACGACGCCCTTCGCGCCTTCGCGCGCCGCTTCGATCGCGAGCTTCACGCCCAGGCCCGGGCCGATGCCGGAAACGATGACGATCTTGTCCTTCAGCAACATGTCTGACTCCTCTGTGCGTTGTTCGTGTTCCCTCCCGTCGGGTGGGAGAGGAAAAATATGTTCAGGTCATCGCCGGCACATCGACATAGCGCGCGCGGTAGTCCGCAAAATCGCGGCGCAGCTGCGCGTCGGAAAGCCCGAACTGTTCAGCGGTGTACACGTGGCCGCCGCTCTGGTGCGCTTTCTCGTCGGCGGCCAGCCAGTCGCGCATCGCGCGCTCGGCGTCAGCCGGCAAA
>DATCXY010000223.1:0-11937 GCA_036570585.1 Solimonas sp.
GGCTCGATCACGTCTTCGATGGTGTCGCGTGCTTCGCCGATCGCCGCGGCGAGATTGTCGAGTCCGGCCGGACCGCCGTCGAAACGCTCGATCAGCATCATCAGCAGCTTGCGGTCCATCAGGTCGAAGCCATTGCTGTCGACCGCCAGCAGCTTCATTGCCTCGCCCGCCAGCGAAGCGGAAATCTGGCCGTCGCCCCGCACTTCGGCGTAATCACGCGCGCGGCGCAGCAAGCGGTTGGCGATGCGCGGCGTGCCGCGTGAACGTCGCGCGATCTCGGCCGCACCGGCGGCGTCGATCGGCGTGCCGAGGATGCTCGCGGAGCGCAACACGATGCGCGTGAGGTCCTCGACCGAATAAAATTCCAGTCGCTGGACAATGCCGAAACGGTCACGCAGCGGCGAGGTCAGGCTGCCGGCGCGTGTGGTCGCACCAACCAGCGTGAAAGGCGGCAGATCGAGCCGGATCGAGCGCGCAGCCGGACCTTCGCCGATCATGATGTCGAGCTGGTAGTCCTCCATCGCTGGGTACAGCACTTCCTCGACGATCGGACTCAGGCGATGAATTTCATCGACGAACAGCAGGTCGCGCGGTTCGAGATTGGTCAGCAGCGCCGCCAGATCGCCCGGCCGTTCGAGTACCGGCCCGGAAGTCTGACGCAGCTTGACGCCCATCTCCTCGGCCAGGATGTGCGCAAGCGTGGTCTTGCCGAGGCCCGGCGGTCCGAAGATCAGCACATGATCGAGTGCGTCGCCGCGGCGGCGCGATGCTTCGATGGCAATCCCCATCTGTTCGCGCACCGCCGCCTGCCCCACGTAGTCGGCGAGTCGATGCGGCCGGATCGCGCGTTCGACGCGATCGTCATCGTCGCCGATCTTGGCCGAGACAATACGTTCTTCAGTCATTGAGCCAATCTGGAAACATCATGGCGAGCAGCCAGGGGCGACCCGCAATGACGGATTTCGGGATACGCGTGGCGTTCATTTCACCGCGCGCTTGAGCGCTTCCTGGATGATCTGCTCGGTACTCATGCCGTCCTTATACACGGCTTCAGTGAAGCGCTGGATCTCGGCCGGCTTGTAGCCAAGCGCGGCCAGCGCGCTCTTGGCTTCGCCGAGTGCCGAGCCGTCCACCGCCAGACGAATTCCCGCGCCCGTCTCGCCTTCGGCCCCCGCCTTGTCACGCATTTCGATCACCAGACGTTCGGCGGTCTTGCGGCCGACGCCCGGCAATTTGGTGAGGCGCGCAACATCGCCAGCGCGAATCGTGTTCCAGAAATCCTCGACACTGACGCCGGACAGCACCGTCAGCGCCAGTTTCGGACCAACGCCGGAAATCTTGATCAGCTCGCGGAACAGCGTTTTTTCGGTCGCGGTCGCGAAGCCGAACAGCAGATGCGCATCCTCGCGCACTGTCTGATGCGTCTGCAGCGTCACGGTCTCGCCGGTCGCTGGCAATTTGTAGAACGTCGACATTGGCGCTTCGACTTCATAGCCGACACCGCCGACATCGACCAGCAGCAGCGGCGGCTGCTTGAGCACGAGGCGACCACTGATGCGGCCGATCATGCACGGCTCCAGCGCTTGCCGACCGCCAGCCCCATACGCTCGCGCACGCCGCGCACCTGCGCGTGCGTCAGCGCGATCGCCAGCGCATCGGACGCATCGATCGCCATGCGACCCTGCAGATTGAGCAGCACCTTCACCATGTGTTGTACCTGCATCTTTTCGGCCCGCCCCGATCCGGTCAGCGCCAGCTTGACCTGCGTCGGCGCATATTCGGCAACATCAAGCGCGGCTTGCGCCAAAGCGCAGATCGCGACACCACGCGCCTGTCCCAGCACCAGCGCCGTCTGCACGTTGCGATTGACGAATACTTCCTCGATCGCGGCCTCGGCCGGCCGGTATTCGGCCAGCAAAACGCCCAGTTCCTGCTGAATCTGCAGCAAGCGCTGCGGCATCGTGCCGCTGGCGGTACTGATGCGGCCGGCGGCGATCATGCGTGCGCGCCCGCGTTCCGATTCGATGATGCCGTAGCCGGTGTGCCGCGATCCCGGATCGATGCCGATGATGCGGACCAGGGCGTCGTTCAATCGCCACCCAGATCGGCGTTCGAATACACCTTCTGCACGTCATCGTGATCTTCCAGCATGTCGATCAGCTTCTGCACCGACTCCGCGTGTTCGCCAGCGACCGCGACGACATTGCCGGGACGCAGTGTCACGTCGGCCTGCGCCGGTTTGAACCCGGCAGCATCGAGCGCCTGCTTGACGGTCTCGAAGCTCTCCGGCGACGACAGCACCTCGGTCCAGCCGTCTTCGCTGACGACATCGTCGGCGCCGGCTTCGAGCGCCGCTTCGAGGATCCTCTCCTCGAGCGCGGCATCATCACCGGTTTCGAAAAAGATCTGGCCGACGCGCGTGAACATGTACGCGACCGCGCCGCTGGTGCCGAGATTGCCACCGTTCTTGGTGAACGCGTGACGCACATCAGCCACCGTGCGCGTCGGGTTGTCGGTCATGCAGTCGACGATGATCGCGACGCCGCCCGGGCCATAGCCCTCGTAGCGGATTTCCTCGAAGTTGTCGGCCCCACCCTCGCCGCTGCCGCGCTTGATCGCGCGCTCGGCGGTGTCCTTGGTCATGTTGGCATCGAAGGCCTTGTCGAGCACCAGCCGCAGGCGCGCATTGGTCTTCGGATCGCCGCCGCCGGTACGCGCGGCGACGGTGATCTCCCGAATGAACTTGGTGAACAGCTTGCCGCGCTTGGCGTCTTCGACGCCCTTGCGTCCGGCGATACTTGGACCGCGGCCCATAGATTTCCCTTGTGCTGCGCTTAGAACGTGAGGCTGATGCCGCCGTACAGGCCGTTGTCGATGGTGCTGTCCGGGCCGTCGTTGGTGACCTTGACGTTGCGATAGCCGCCGAACACCGAGGCGCTGCGATTGATCTGATAGCTCAGCACGGCGCCGAGATCGCGATAGCTGTCGACGTCGCCGAAGCTCACCACGCCCGGTGCGTAATACGCATGACCGATCAGGCCAACGCGCTCGTAGCCCGGCAACCGCGCGTCGAACTGCAAGCCTGGCGCGATTGCGCCGCCATCCTGGCCATCACCACCGACGAACACGCCACGCAGGCCAACACCGACCGTCAGGTTCAGATCGCGCAGCCCCGCATCGCCGGTCGCCAACGCGCCGACATGGGCGGCAAACGTATCGTCGCCATCGCCGCGATGCTGCAGATAGCCAAGATCGTACTGGCCATCGACGCCATTGAGCACGCGCGACAGCGGACCGGTCAGGCCGAAGCGGAACGCATCGTCGGACAAGCTGAAATTCAGCGATTCGGCCGAGGCCGCACCCGCGGACAGAGCCAGGACAGCAGCGGCAAACAGCGCGGACTTCTTCGCATTCATCATGATTTTTTTACCTTGTTGACTGCATGAATGGCACGACCATCGACTGACAATACCGCTTCGTGAAGATTCTCGGACAGCGTCGGGTGACCATGCATGGTCAAGGCGACGTCTTCGCAGGTGGCGGCGAACTCCAGCCCCAGCACCACTTCGGCCAGCAACTCCGACACGTACGGCCCGCACATGTGCACGCCGAGGATGCGGTCGGTCTTGGCATCGGCGATGACCTTGATCGAACCCTGCGCGGCTTCCATCGCCTTGGCGCGACCATTGGCAGCAAACGGCCCGCTGCCGATCTTGACCTCGTAGCCCTTGGCCTTGGCCTGCTCTTCCGACAGACCCGCCCACGCGACTTCCGGCGCGGTGTAGATCACGCTCGGCACGGCGTCGTAGTTCAGCTGCGTGTGATGGCCGGCGAGTTGCTCTGCGAGCGCCACGCCTTCCTCGATCGCCTTGTGCGCGAGCATCGCGCCGCCGATCACGTCACCGATCGCGTAGACGCCCGGCACATTGGTCTTGTAATGCGCATCGACCTTGACGAAACCGCGCTCGTCGATCGTCACGCCGATTTCCTTCGCGTTCAGGCCATCGGTGTTCGGCCGGCGGCCGACCGCGACGATCAGCTTGTCGAAGCTTTCCTTCTTCTTCTCGCCATTGACTTCATATTCGACGTCAACCGACTTGGCGCCGCTTTTGGCGGTGATGACCTTGGCGCCGAGGCGGATGTCGAGGCCTTGCTTGGTGAAGTGGCGCAGCGCTTCCTTGGCGATCTGTTGGTCGACCATCGGCAGGAAGTTCGGCAGCGCTTCGAGGATCACGGTCTTGGCACCGAGGCGGCTCCAGACACTGCCGAGCTCCACGCCGATCACGCCGGCGCCGATGATGCCGAGCGTTTTCGGCACTTCGGTGAAATCGAGCGCGCCCCACGAATCGACGATGCGCTTGTCATCGAATGGCGCGATCTTCAGGTTCACCGGCGACGAGCCGGTGGCGATGATGATGTGCTTGGCGCTCAGCACCTGCTTGTCGCCCTTGTGCGGCGTGAACTCGACCTTGCCGTCGCCGAGCAGTTTGCCGAAGCCTTCGAGGCCGGTGACCTTGTTGGCGCCGAACAATTGCTTGATGCCGCCGGTGAGCTGACGCGAGACCGCGGTCTTGCGCGCCTGCATCTTGTCGAGATCGACCTTGAAATCCGAACCGCTGATGCCGTGCGCACCGATCTCGTGCTGCATGCGATGCCACAGCTCCGAAGATTCCAGCAGTGCTTTCGAGGGAATGCAGCCGGCGTTGAGGCAGGTGCCGCCGAATGCGGGGGTGTTGTCCTTGTTCAGCCAAGCGTCGATGCAGGCGGTCTTGAAACCGAGCTGCGCCGCGCGGATCGCCGCCGGGTAGCCGGCTGGGCCGCCGCCGACGACGACGATGTCAAATTGGTCCGTCATGTCGCTCCTTGTCCGTATCGCCGACCATTTTAGCGGCCGCGCAATATCGCCGCACGAACCATTTGGTTTCGACGGCGAACGGACCAGCAGGCGAAATATCGCCCCAGGCTGCGGCAGCGCTTACGCCGGCTGCGGGTCGAGCGAACTCATCACCGCATTGGCCGCCACGATCGCGTCACTGCCACTGCGCTCGTAGGCATCGCGCCAGAGTCGGTAGGTCTCCAGGTCACCCTGCTGCCACGGATGAAAGCCCGGCCTGTAATACGCCAGGTAATGCCGCATCAGCCGCGGATACAGGCCGCCTGGCCCGTACAGCCACCACAGTCCCTTGCGCCAGACCGTAAAGCGGTTCTGCACGCCGTCGACCTTGAACATGTGCCCCATGATCGCGAACACGTGCAGCGGGAAGCTGAAGGACACCTGCATCATGCTCAGCACGCGCGTGAAGTAGTTGGCACGCGCCACCTTCTTCATCACGTCGTAGGCCACCGCCTTGTGCTCGATCTCCTCGACCGCATGCCAGGCATACATTGCGCGCACGCGCGGATCGGCATGGGCAAACATGCCGTTGGCGAAGAAGCCATGCGCCATCAGCGCCGTCATGTGTTCGGCGGCTGCGGTCTGCCCAAGCGTGAAGGTCTTCGGCAGGTACTTGCGGAAGAAGCCGAACATGATCTGCTTCTGCCGCTCGAGAATGTGATCGACGGCAATGCCCTGCGATTTCAGGTGATCGTTGAACGCGGTATGCACCATGCCGTGCTGGCCTTCCTGATACATGAAGTCCTTGACCTGCGCGCGCAGCTGCGGATCGGTGATGTCATCGCGATAATCACGCACGCAGGCGATGAAGAACTTCTCGCCCTCCGGGAACAACAACGACATCGCATCGAAGAAGCGGGTCTTGAACGGATCGTTGTCGAACCACCAACGCGGCACGTCCTGCCACGCGAACGCGGGGCCCTGGCGCGGAACAATTGTCTGCGGACTGCCACCATCCATGTCGTTCACTCCTGATTTCCTGATGCCAATGTAGGCGGCCCGCTCCCGTCCGGCTATGACCGCCCACGACGCTAAAGGAACATTTCACGACACGCGCAACGGGATTTCAAGACATGACTAAATGTCATGTCTTGCCGTTGCGCGCCTGAGGCGCAAGCCGGGGGAACCGGGCTTTCAGCAACACATGACGATGGCATGTTTCCAGAATTCAGCCGCGCCGGGCGGCATAAAGCGGGGCCGCTGCCCTCCGATCGCCTCGCCCCGACGTGACCTGGCGCTGTCATTTCGGCAAACTGTCTCCGCAGCACTCACTCAGTACGGGGGCGGACAGGGTATGCGGGACTCAGGATATTTCCTTGAAATCATCCATACCGGCATGGTCAATGCCGGCCTTAACGTCAACGCCATCTACGAGCGACTCGGGTACAACGCCGAAGACCTGCCGTTGCGCGAAATGCGGACCCCGCATCAGCTGCAGGCATATTTCTGGGAAACCGTCGAGGCGGTCACCGGCGATCCGGAAATCGGCTTGCACCTGTGTCCGCACCTGCCGGTCTTTCATGGCGAGGTGCTCGAATACCTGATCTTCAGCAGCGCGACACTGGGCGAAGGCATGGAACGCGCGCTCAAATATCTGAGGCTGCTGTCGGACGCCCTGAACGTGCGCATCATCACCGACCCGCGCGGTGCGCGTGCGCTGATCAAGGGCACGGCGGCAGAGGCGCCGCAATTGCGTCACACCGAGATCTGCATCGTCTTTGAACTGATGCAGTTTCTGAAAAGCGTGACTGAAGGCCGCTTCGTGCCGCAGCGGATCACCCTGCACTGCAGTCAGCGCGCACCGCAGGCCGAGTACGACAAGATCTTCGGCTGTCCGATCAGCTTCGGCGCCGACGAAAGCGAGCTGTGGTTCGACGCGGAGATTCTCGACTACCGCTCGCCACGCTGGGATCCGGACTTGCTCAAATTGCATGAAGATCTGGCCGAGCGCCGCCTGTCCAAACTGCGCCGCCATGACCTGATCGAGAAGATCCAGAAGCTGTTCGCGCAACGTCTCGAACTCGATCAGCTGACGCTCGAAGACGTCGCCAGCGAGCTGGGCGTCCCCACCCGCCGCCTGCGGTTCGAGCTTTCGCGCGCCGGTACCAGCTTCTCCGAACTGCTCGCCGACTTCCGTTTCGCGCTGGCCAAGCGCCTGCTGGCCGGCACCGAGGAATCGATCGAGAATATCGTTTACCTGACCGGCTTTTCCGAGCCGAGCACCTTCTATCGCGCGTTCAAACGCTGGTCGAGCATGACACCGGTGCAATATCGCGAGCAGAAGCGCGCACACCGACGGCTGGCGCGCGCATCGGCGCCATAAGCCAGGCCTTTGCCAGTGGCCTTGCGGACATCGACAACGTCTGCACAGCCAAGGACGCCGACGGCGGCGACCGCATACCGTGCATCGTACGAAGCGCTGCAGAAAACTCGAATACACGTCGCGCGCTTGGTAACCGATCAGAGGGTTGGGGATGTAGTTTTCGGCGGCCGCAAGGCCGCTTTTTTTGGCGCCGACCACGATGCGGGGATCGATCCGATGAAAAATCGCGAGCTTCAGGAACTCGAACGCGTGCTCGGGGAGGCCGTCCCGGCGGGACTATCGGCGCTGGACCCCGCTTCCATCAAAAAGCTTTGCGGCGCACTGCAGCACGCGCGCAAGGCGCAGCGCGCACAGATGGCCGCGGCCACCGAAAGCTCTTTGCAGCATGTCCCGTTCCTGTTGCGCGGCGCGGTCAAGAAAGTGCTGGGAATCAAATGAGCACACTTCAGCATCGCGCCGAAATGCAAAGACTCGCGCGCCTGCTGGGCCCTCACACCGCCGGTCTCACCTATCTCGAAGCCGTCGACCTCGCGACCCTCAAGCAACTGCGCGAACGCAGCACGGCAATGCTCTACGACGCCGACCGCGAGGCCCTGCAACGTATCGCCAACGCCGCACGCCTGCTGCCGTCAGCAATCGCTGCGCTGATTGCCGAGAAGGCGCTCGGTCCGCTGCTCTGCGCACGAATCGCCGGCCTGCTCGTCGTCGACACCGCAATCGACATCGCCAAACGCCTGCCACCGCCGTTTCTCGCGCAAGTCTGTCTGGAACTCGATCCACGCCGCGCCAAGGCGGTGATCGATGGCGTTCCGCTCGCGCGCGTCATCGCGGTGTCGCTGGAACTGGCCCGGCGCGGCGAATTCATCACCATGGGCCGCTTTGTCGATATTCTCGACACCGAGGTGCTGCTCGCCGTCATCGACAAACTGCGCGATAACGGTGCGCTGCTGCAGATCGCATTCTTTGCCGAAGACCGCGTACGGCTGAATCGCATCATCGAAAGGCTGCCGGCGCCGCGCTTCGGCGGCATCATCGATGCAGCGCTCGAAAACGATGGCGAGCTGTGGCCGGAAGCGCTGGGATTGATCACCGAACTCAATGTGCGCTGGCGGCGGAGATTCGGCGAGATCGCGCTGACACGTGATGCGGACAGCATCGCACACATCATCGCCATCAGCGATGCACAACAACTGTGGCCAGCCTTACTGCCGATCGCCGATGCGGTCGACAATGAACAAGCCGTGCATTGCCTGCATGCGGTGCTGCGCAAGCAGAAGCCGGCGCTGCTGAAACGCATGCTGGCTGCCGTCGACGTCCATGGCAGCCGCATGCTCGACAAGCTCGCGGAACTCGATTGGCCGGCGACGCTGCGCGCGACGATGGCAGCTGCCGCAAACACGCGCCAGGCCAGCGCCTTGCGTTGATCGAGACGGCGCGCGGCCGGCGAGGACCGCACTTCTTGCAGGACCGGCGCAAGCCGAGACCGCAGGTCAAGTGATCACGACTCCGGTACCCAGCGCTTGCCGAGCTTGCGCGCCAGCGTACGGCGATGCATGCCAAGGCGGCGCGCGGTTTCCGAGATGTTGAAGCCGGTCTCGGCGAGCGTCTCGTGGATGCGCTCCCACTCCAGCGTCTTGATCGAGGTCGGCCGCGCGGCAAACGGCACGTCGACATTGCCGGCTTTGCCACTGAATGCAGCTTCGATGTCATCCGTGTTCGACGGCTTCACCAGATAATTGCAGGCGCCGAGCTTGATCGCCTCGACTGCCGTCGCGATGCTGGCAAAGCCGGTCAGCACCACGATCAGCATTGTCGCATCATGCGCGTGCAGCGCCTGCACCACGCTCAGTCCCGACGACGACCCGAGCTTCAGATCGACCACCGCATGGTTTGGCGATTCGGTTTGAATCACCGTCTGCGCAGCCTCGACGCTGGCCGCCATCAGCACGCGATAGCCGCGCCGTTCGAACGAGCGCTTCAGCGTGCGTGCAAACGCCGCGTCGTCCTCGACGATCAGCAGGCAGCGCTCACCCACTTCCGACATGTTGATCCTCGATCGACAGCGATGCCATCGGTAGCTGCAGCGTGACCTCGGCGCCGCCATCGGGGTGATTGCGCGCACTGACGCGGCCACCGAACTTGCGCACGACATTGACGACCAGGAACAGACCGAGTCCACCGCCGGGCCGGCCTTTGCTCGACTGATAGGGCTTGCCGATCTGCATCAGCATCTCCGGTGCAAATCCGCCACCGTGATCGCGGATCGTCAGCAACAATGATTCGCCATCGCCGTTCACCATGAAACCGACCCACGCCGGCGACGCATCGAGCGCGTTGTCGAGCACATTGCAGATGATCTGCTTGAGTGCGGAGTCCGAGACGATGGCGGGATCGTCATCGAGTCTGTTGTCGTAATGCAGGCAATCGACCGCGCGTGTCTTGCGCCAGTCCTCGGTCAGCTCATCGAGAAAGTCGCCGACCGTCGTCACATGCGGTGACTCGCCACGCGCCTCACCCGCAGACAACAGGATGCCGGTGACGATGGTCTTGCAACGCTTGACCTCGGCCTGCATGTCCTCGATTTCTTCCAGCAGTTGCGGATTCGACTGGAACGCCGGCTCGTGATGCCAGTCACCGAGAATCACCGACAGCGTCGACAGCGGCGTGCCAAGCTCGTGCGCGGCGCCGGAGGCGAGCAGGCCCATGCGCACGATGTGATCTTCCTCGGCAGCGTGCTGGCGAAGGTCGGCGAGCCGCGCGTCGCGCGCGCGCAGGTTGCGGTTGATGCGCGTCACGAACACGACCAGCAGTCCAGCGTCCATCACGAAGCAGATCAACATGCCGATGATGTGCAAGCGATAGAGCGCCTCGTGACTGCCGGACGGCAGTTGCAACGGCACATAAAAACGCGTCAATCCGGCAAAGCACAGGCTGGTGACACCCACCAGCGTCCACGTCGACCAGGCTTCGAGCAGCACCGCCGCCAGCGTGATCTGCAACGCGTACAAAAACACGAAGGGATTGGTCGCGCCGCCGCTGAAGTACAGCAACAGTGTCAGCGCGGCGACGTCGAGCGACAGGCCGAGCATCAGATCGCCGTTGCTGACATCCCCTGATTTGCGCGGCCGGTACAGGCTGAACAGATTGAGCAGGACCAGGCCACAGACCACGAGCGTCATCGACAACAGCGGCAGTTCGATCCGGAAAATCATCGTGACGAACGCGATCGTCAGTACCTGGCCGATGACCGCGATCCAGCGCAGTTCGATCAGCTGCAGCATGTTCTGCTGAGCGACCGTCTCCCGCGAAGACGCCAGCAGCGAACGACCGACATCGACAAGGTAGGACGGCATGGCGAGCATCGTCTGCGACATCGAACCGCCCGTCTAGTGGCGTTTGCGCAGCCGCCATTCCTGACGACCGACGAAGAACGTTGCGCAGGCGGTCATCAACGCCAGCACATACCAGGTCACGGCGTAGACGAAATGACTATTGTGGAAGCGCACGACGGTCAGGCCACCGATCGGCCAGCCACCGGGATTGGGGGTGGCATCAGCATCAATGAAATACGGTGCGACCTTGGTGCCGGCCAAGCCTTGTGCGGCGGCGATCGCCGCGACGTCGCGCGAATACCAGCGCCCATTGTCGGGATCGTTGTGGTGCAGGAATGCCCCACCCGGCTCGCTCATGCGCAGCAAACCGGTGACGCGAACCGTCGCGGCGCTCCGCGCGGCGCTGCGGGTTGCCGGATCGCGGTGTGCGGCATCGACGAAGCCACGATTGACCAGCACGATGCTGCCATCCGCCACGCGCAGCGGCGCCATCAGCCAGAAGCCTGGACCCTTGGCCGTGACCGCCTGCACCAGGGTTTCGTGCCCATCGAGGAAGACGCCATCGACGAACAGCTTTCGATACTCGTCCTGTTCACGATCGAGCTTCGGCCACCGCGCACGGCCCGGTGCGACCACGGCCGCGGCATCCAGACGCTGCTCGACGTGCGCGATCAGGTCGAGCTTCCAGCTGCGCCGCTCCACCTGCCAGGTGCCGAGCGCGGCGAACATCGCAAACAAGGCGAGCGCCAGCATGGCCAGCACGATGCGGCTGGCGAGTGAGCGTGGATTCGCGCTCACGGCGTCCGCTCAGGGCATGTTGCGCACGTCATGCGCGCTCATCGCGGGCATCATGTTGGCGTTCATGTGATACATGACCCACAGCGAACCAGCGAGCGTGATCACCACCAGCACGGCGGTGAAGATCAGCGCGAGCATGTTCCAGCCGCCTTCCGACGACGTGTTCATGTGCAGGAAGTAGATCATGTGCACGAAGATCTGCGCGAACGCGAAGATCAGCACCACCAGCGTCGCGGTCTCCGGCGAGCGGAATACGTCGCCCATCACGATCCAGAACGGAATCGCCGTCAGCACCACCGACAGCAGAAAGCCCGTCATGTAGCCTTTCAGCGTGCCGTGCGCGCCCTCGTCGCCATGGCCATGATCGTGGCCGTGGACGTGCGGCCGCTGTTCGCCGTGGCCACGCGGCGGGACGGTTTGTTCGTGGGCGGCGCTCATCGCAGCACTCCCATCAGATAGACGAAGGTGAAGACGCCGATCCAGATGACGTCGAGGAAATGCCAGAACAGCGACAGGCACGCGAGGCGGCGACGCATGTCGGGCGCAAGTCCGCGCCGCGATACCTGCACCATCAGCACCACCAGCCAGAC
>DATCXY010000224.1:0-9616 GCA_036570585.1 Solimonas sp.
AGTGGCCGGAACAGGCGGAAATAGGCTTCAACTTCCGCACCGGCGATTCGCGATTTGCCGGCGTTGAAGATTGCCGTGGTCGGCCCCGCATTCGGCGAGACGTAGCCCACCTGCAACTGCTGGTTGGTGAGGTCGTTATAGAACGCCGCGACATTGAATCGCCCCGGCACCGGACCGCCGAAGCTGGTCTTGGCGCCGATCTCGTAGGCGTTGACATGCTCGGGATCGAAGGTGTCGGTGCCGATATCCGATGCCAGATTGACGCTGCCCTGCCGATAGCCGCGCGAGTATTTCGCGTAGGCCATGACATCGTCGACCGGCTTGTAGCTCAGTTCGATGAGGCCGGTCGGTGCTTCGCTCTTCACTTCCGGTCTTGAAACCTGCTGCTTGACCGGCAACGGAACGGTCAGCGCAAACGCGTAGCGGTCCTTGATCCCGTAGCCCTTGGTCCGATCCCAGGTGTAGCGGATGCCGCCGGTGACGCTGAGTTGATCGACGATTTTGTAGGTCGCCTGGGTGTACAGCGCTTCGTTGAGATAGTCGGTCTTGAATTGGTTGACGAGCACGCTGCCGAGCAGGCCAGCGGTGACATCGAAGCAATTGAACTGCGAGGGATCCTGTTCGAGACTTGCCAGATCGCAGGAAATCAGGCCCGCGGAATTGTTGCCGGAAAATCCGTCAGGCAGGCTGTGCTCGTAGTAGGCGCCGGCCTGCCATTGCAGATCGCCGTCGAATGCGTGGCCCTGAAGCTGAAGCTCTTCCACGTAGGTTTCCTGGCTGGTGACCGGCTCGTCCGGGTTGACGACCGAGATGCCGACCTTGAATTCGCGCGCCTGATTCAGGTCGGCAAGAAAGTGGAATTGCGTGCCGAAAATGTCGGAGCCGTTGATCGTGTTCAGGTGCGCGTACGCGAAAATGTTCTTGACGACCAAATCGTCGGTCGCCTGCCAGGTCGTGGTATTGATCAGCCGCTTTTCCTTGATCTCGGTGATCGGCGACGCAATCGTGCTGACGATGTCGTAGAAGCCGTCCTGACCACTGCGCCTTTGACGAGCCAGCTGCGCCTGGCAGGGTATCCCGGCGAACACGTAGAACACGTTCGAGGTCGGCAGCGGATTCGGATTGCAGGACAGCAACGAAGCGGTGTTGCCGTTGGTCTTGGAATGCACGTACGACAGGATCGTGTAGTTCTCGATATCGTCGGTCAGATTCAAGACCATGCTCAGTCGACCCGCGGTGTAGTCGACGTCGTTGAGATCGTCGGCGCCGATGCCGGTGACGTTGCGCACGTATCCGTCACGTGCCTGATGATCGATACCGAAGCGGAGCTTGAAATAATCGGTGATCGGCAGATTGATGACCGCCTGTTCACGCTGCATGTCGTAGTTGCCGGTCGACAGCTCGGCGTAGCCGCCGAACTGATCGCTCGGTTTGCGCGGCACGATCAGGACCGCGCCACCGGTAGTGTTGCGGCCGAACAGCGTGCCCTGCGGTCCTTTCAGCACCTGGACATTTTCGAGATCGAACAGCGTGCCGGGGCCGGCGCCGTCGCCTGAAGTCTGCGACTGCTGGCCGCGGGGGGCGACGACTTCCGCGAAGTAGGTTGCGACCGATGCAGTCGTGCGCAGATCCTGCGTGAAACCACGAATGGCGAACGACGTGTTCTCGTTGCCGAAGCGCGTATTGACGGACAGCGACGGTGTGTAGGTCGCCAGATCGCCTGAATTGGTGATGTTGGCATTGGACATCTGCTGCGGCGTGATGACGGTGATCGAAATCGGTACGTCCTGTGCGCGCTCTTCGCGACGCTGCGCGGTGACGATCACCTCGGCGATGCCGTTGTCCGCCGGCGTTCTGGCCGCCTTCGGTAATGGCTCCGGCTTTTCCGGCACCGGGATGACATCCAGTGGCGCTGGCGTATCGGTATCACCGCGCGGTGTGGATGCAGCAAGCGCATCCGTTGACGATGGTGGCGTTTCCGGCGCGCCGGCTGTCTGCAGGTCGCCGGCTTGCGCCTGCTCCGGCATCTGCGCGACCGACGCTGTCGAGATCGCAGCAGCGACAATGGCCAACGCGATCGGCGCAGCAAAGTTGAATCGGTTCATCTTCTTATCCTCTCGTGCCCGAAGACACGCCCCTCTCTCTGGATAATCGGCGCGAACTGCCGCGCTCCCCGTGTTTTGTGCCGCTTGTTATCTGCTGCTGATTCCGCTGTCGCGCATGCGGCTATTGGCGCTCGCCGAGCCTGTTCTCGAGCGCGCTCAAACGTGCCTGCGTTGCTTCGAGTTGCGCCTTCAAGTCCTGTAATTCCTTTTCGGTGTTGCTCGCCGCACTCTTCTTCGGACGGCCGCCATAGCTCAGGCGCCACTCGGGGGGGAATTGCAGATCGTTGTCCTTGACGGCGTTGCCCAGACCCTTGCTGAAGGTCGCGTCATCGAGTTCGAGTTCGCCGTCGGATTTCACTTGTGGCAGCAGGGATTCGAGCCAGCCGGTCAGCACGCTGCCCATGTACTCGCCCTGGTTCTGCTTGAACACTTCGAAGAATGTCTTCTGCATCACGACCGTATCGGTCGGGCGATTGCGCGAGCAGGCGAGCGCGTACTTCCCGACTTCTTCCTCCAGGTGTTCGCGCGGCACGACGCTGTTGACGAAGCTGCAGTCGTACATTTCCTGCGCGGTGAATGGCCGGCCGGTGAAGACCATTTCCTGGAATTTGCGCAGGCCCATCATCAGCGCCCATTGCCACATGCGCGCCGCCCAGCCGACGTAGCGGAAGGCGGAGTGTCCGAACAGCGCGTCGTCGGCTGAAATCACGAGGTCGGCGTCGGCCGCCTGATAGAAATGCCAGCCGTAGCAATAGCCCTTGACCTCGACAATGCTGATCTTCTTGAAATCCTGCAGGCTGCGCAGCCCGAAGTTGGAATTCGCGTACAGCTGGGTCAGCGACGACAGATAGCGATACGAATTCTTCGGCGGATATTTGACGTCAGCGTCGTCCGGAATCTTGAACTCGCTGAGCAGCGAATAGTCGGCGCCGGCTGAAAACATCTCGGCTTGTTCCGGCAGGTCAGCGCCGCTGCCGAAGTGCGCGCCGATGCCGCGCACCACCAGTACCTTGACGTCGTCGTCGACGTTGGCGCGATGGACCAGTTCGGCAAAGCGGTGACGCGCGGCGACGGTTGGCGCGTTGAGCGTGTCGGGGCGATTCAGCGTGATCGTGGCGATCTTCGTGCGCTTGTCTTTCTCATACAGCACGATTTCTTCGGGTGAAGGCCGCGTGGCGTTGTCTGCCATGACGTTTGCTGCTCCTCAGTAAGACTGCTGGACGCCGGAATGGCCGGCGCCGGAAAAATGTCGGCGTGACGGAACCCTCATGCCGTCGCCGATCTCGCGTGGGAGCCGGCGGCGGCAGCACCGTGGCCGATGCGCGCGGCGATCGTGCGTGCGACTTCCGAGAGCTTGATCTTGCCGGTGGCGGTTCTCGGCACGTCGTCTGCCGAAATGAAAACGATGCGACGCGGAATCTTGTAGCTCGACAGCACGCCTTGCAGGCCGGCCCTGAGTGCTTCCTCGCTCGGCTCTGCGCCGGGTACGGCGACGATGGCGGCGACCACCATCTCACCCAGTTCAGGGTCGGGCAGTCCGGCGACCACGGGCAGTTCGACACCGGGCAGTCCGCGCAGTGCCGCCTCGACTTCCAGACGCGAAACATTGGCGGCCTTGGTCTTGATCATGTCGCCGCGCCGGGCAATGAAATACAGATGGCCGTCGTGATCGACGCGCGCCAGATCGCCGGTCGGGTAGTAGCCGTCCGGTGTGAACACCTTGCGGCGATCGACTTTGTAGAAGCCGGACATCAAGGCGCCGCCGCGCAGCTGCAGTTCGCCGATCTCGCCCGGCGGCAATATTTCACCGCTGTCCGGATTGACGATGCGCCGCTCATAGCCGTTGACGGTGCGACCCGAAGAGCCAGCCTTGCTGTAGGGCAGGCGCGTATCGAGAGGTTCTGCGCTGTGCACCGCGAAGGTTTCGCTCATGCCGAGCAGATTGGCCTGCAGGTGCGGCGGGATGATTTCGCCGCTCTGATCGCGGAACAGACCGAGGCCGACGATGGCGTCGACATCGATGCCGCGCGCGATCGCCGCATGACGCAACTTGGGCAGCATGTCGCCCCAACCGTTGATGCGATTGACCTGGAAACGCTCGATGGCAGCGAGCACCACGCCGATTTCCGGAGAGCCGGGGTACACCAGCGTGGCGCCGACACTGAGCACCTCGAGCGCCATCACCATGCCGCCGAGCCAGAACGCAGGCAGCATCGGCAACATGCGGTCGCTGCTCTTGAGCAGGAAATAGTTGGCGACTTCACGCGGATGGCGCGCGACGTTCGCCTGGGTATGCACGACCGCCTTCGGCAGCGCCGTGCTGCCGGAGGTATAGACGATCACCGCGTCGTCGCCCGGCGCGACTTCTTTTTCGATCGCGGCGAGCAAAGCGTCGTTTGGCGCGTCGGGCGCATCGGCGCGAGCCAGCAGTTCGTCGACCGGCCGAGCCCAGCCCAGCCCCGCGGCGTCGTCCAGCCAGATCGAACGCAGGTACGGTGCGGCCGGCAGTCTCAGGGTATCGGCATTGGCTTCGCCGAGGCCGGGCAGGGCGGCGGCAAGCGTTTTGCCGTAGTCATGACGCAGAAAGCCGCGGACACCGACGAAGAATTGCGCGTCGCTGGTACGCAGCAGGTGCGCCAGCTCCGGTGGCGTACACAAGGTACTGACGACGGAAACGAGTGCACCGATGCGCAGGCTGGCCAGAAACGTGGTCAGCCACAGCACGCCATCGGGCGCCATCAGCGCGATGCGCGAGCCCTTGCCGGCGCCACTGGCCAGCAGCGCACGCGCCATTCTGGCGGTCCGTCGTTCGAGCTCGGCGTAACTCAAGGTCTCGTCAGGCGTGACCAGCGCGGGATGTTCGCCGCGCGCGATGACGACGCTGGCGAACAGTGCGGGGAACGTGGACGGTGTTTCTGGCGCTTGCATTGAGCTTCCGGGACTCTCTTTCCTGAGTGCTTGCAGCGTAGGCGTGGGACTTGCGGGAACGCTCAACCGCGCGCGCCGCTTTATGTACAAGGTCCGCCTGTGATTGCGATCAGCTCCAGCGCAGGTCGTGTTTGCGGAACGGCGTGCTGCGCAGGCGTTTGCCGGTCGCCTGGAAGATCGCATTGCCGATCGCCGGGGCGATCGGTCCGGTCGGGGCTTCGCCGATGATGTCCATGCGCTGATGGCCGGACAGGGCATCGAAGTGGACATTGATCGTCGGTGGGACGTCACTGATCCGCAGCATCGGGTAGTGATCGAAATTCTGTTCGACGATGGCACCGTCGCGAATCGTCAGCTGCTCGTTGACCGCCGCGTTCATGCCGAAGATCGTGCCGCCCTCGATCTGCGCTCGCACCGCGTCGGCGTTGGCGACGCTGCCGCAGTCGAAGGCCACATCGATCTGCTTGATGGTGAGTTCGCCGTCTCGGCTGACTTTGACGTGCGCGGCCGTGCACATGATCGTGCCGGCATTGCGCATCGATGCCTGCGGCCAGTTGGTGATGGCGATGCCGCGGCCTTCGCCCTTGGGCAAGGGCTTGCCCCAGCCAATCTTTTCGGCGGCCAGACGCAGGCAATCTGACCACGGCTTGTCCCACGTCGACAACAGCTTCAGGCGGTATTCGAGCGGATCGATGCCGGCGGCGATCGCGCAGTCATCGATGAACGACTCGACGAAGAATGCGTGCGAGTTGTAGCAGGGGCCGCGGAATGCGCCATTGAGCACATTGACCGGCAATTGCGCGGACGAGAAGTGGCTGTTGGGAATGGCCTCTTTCTGGAAATACGGTTGATCGTCGTAGCCGAACGTCAACTGGAACAGCGGCCGCGAACCGACGAAAGCGGCTTTGGAGGTCACCGCGAGCGGATAGCCATCGTCGCCGAGTTCAGCCTTGAAACGCGTGAAGATCGGCGTCCGGAAACGGCCCTGACGAAAGCATTCCTCGCGTGACCAGATGGTCTTGACCGGCACGCCCGGATATTCCTTGGCGACCGCCACCGCCATGCGCACGTCATCGCCCTGCGTGCGGCGACCGAACGCGCCGCCGACGTAGGTCGGATGTACCTTGACCTGCTCGGGATGCAGGCCGGTTTCGTCGATCGTGACCCAATACGCTTGCAAAGTGTCCTGCGTCGGGCACCAGACCTCCACCGATTGATCGGTCACCCGTACCGTTGCATTCAGCGGCTCCATTGCCGCGTTCTCGCAATACGGTGTCGAATAGATGTGGTCGACGGTCGTGGCACCGCTCACCGACGTGACATCGCCGACCCTGCGCAACTTCCTGCCGCTGCTTGCATCGGCCAGCAAGGCCTGCGCGGCTTCGTAGATCTTGTCGTCGGTCGGCCATGGTTCGCCTGCACCGACGTCCCATTCGACCGGCAGCGCTTCGAGCGCTTTCTTGGCCTGCCAGTAATGGTCGGCGATCACGGCGACGCCGCTCTGGACTTGATTGTCGCCCGCTCCCCAAGTGCCCTTGTTTGGCACCGGTGTGCCCTTGGTCTTGGCCGGGTCCAGCACCACCACGGCGCGCACGCCCGGCATGCCCAGGACTGCCTTGGGCTGGTGGCTTTTGAGCGAACCGCCGTGAACCGGCGCCTGCATCAGCGCTGCGTGCACCATGCCGGGCAGTTTCACATCGAGACCGAATACGGCGCGGCCGGTCACGACCTCGGGAATATGCAGCTTCGACGGCGCGGCCTTGCCGAGGAACGTCCACTCGCCAGGCGTCTTGAGCGGCGGCTCCGCATCCAGTGTCAGCTTCGCTGCGTCGGTCACGACGTCGCCATAGCGAAGCTTGCGGTCACTGGCTTGATGAATGAGCACACTGTCGTTCGCGATCACTTCAGACACGGGCACGCCCCAGCGCGCCGCCGCCGCTGCCTTCAGACGCTCACGTGCGCTCGCGCCGAGTTGCAGCGCGAACTTCATGCGTACCTTGTCGGTGCCATGTCCGCCGAAGAACGGCAGAAAGCCGGAACTGTAAACGCCATTTTCAATCTGATTGCGCAGGATCGAGCCGGACTCGACCCGCACCCGCGACCAGTCGCATTGCAGTTCTTCTGCCACGTTCATCGCGACTTGCGTCATCGCGCCATTGCCGATCTCCGGCGTCGGCACGCGAATCGTCACCGTATCGTCAGTGCCGATCTCCAGCCAGGCAGAAAGTTCCTTGCCGTCGCTGCTGTCGGGTGCCCATGGGCCGGTTTGCGTCGCGGCCACCGTCCCGGACGACCGGGCCGGCGAGATTCCGATCGCCAGGCCACCGACACTGAACGCGGCGGTAATGAGAAATTGGCGACGATCGAGCATGGGCTGGTTCATGTTTCAGGCACGCATCCGCAACGATGATGACCGAAGCATCCTGCCACGCAGGTCTGCGCTGATTACGGCATAAGACGCCCGTTTCTCCGTAATTCGCGCCGGTGGTCACGTGCTAGGCCGCTGCGGCGAAACCGATCTGCTGCGGCCAGACATCCATGCGATGCGATGACAGCAGTGCAAGCGCTCGGGCCATGTCGCCGTCGCGGTCGCGCCACGCGTAATACGTCTTGTAGTCGCCCTCGCAATCCCAATGCTCGACGATCAGCACATGATGCGGGTCATGCTGATGCTGGACGACACGGATGCTGCGCAAGCCCTTGAAGCGGGCGGTGTCTTTCAACATGGCCGGTATCCCCGAGCGAACCGCTTCCGAGAATTCCGGCTTGATGACCATGTCGACCGTGATGATGACGCCATCGGACACTGCGGTTTCCTCCGTCTCAGCCGAGCTGATAGAGCCGCGTCGCGGTATCGCCGAGAATCATTCTGGCCTGCGCTTCGGTGGTGGCATTGACGATCTGTCTCATGGCGCTCGCCGAATAGCCGAACGTCCCTTCGCCATGCGGATAGTCCTGCGCCCACATCACGCGATCGGCGCCGATGTCCTCCAGCAACTTCAGGCCGACGGCGTCGGTCTGGAAAGTCGCGTACATGTTGTGCCTCCAATAGTGGCTTGGCCGATGCTTCGGGATGATGTCGTAGATGCCGCGATGCGCACCGTATGTCAGCTCCGCGTCCTGCAGCGCACCCGGCACCCAGTTGATGCCGCCTTCGGCGAACACGATCTGCAAACGCGGATGACGATCAAGGATGCCGCCGAAGATCAGATTGCCGAACACGCGGCGAAACGGTGAGGCCTGGACGATGAAGAAGGTGCCAAAGCCACCGCGTGAGCCATCGCCGGGAACTTCGCCGATGTGAAAGCCGATCGGCAAACCGGCCTCCGCCGCCACCGACCAGAAGCGATCCATGTTCTCGGCGGCGTAGTCGATGACCTTGCCGGCGGCGTCCTTGCCCGGGCTCAGCGGCACCATGAAGGTCTTGAGGCCGAGCTCGGCGATCTGGCCGATGGCACGTTCCGCCTTGGCAGGATCCCACCAGTTGCTGCAGATGCCGACGCCGTGGAAGCGTCCTTTGCTGAGCCTGCCAAGTTCGGCGATGTACTCGTTGTACGTGCGATAGATCAACTCCTGCACTTCCTGATCAGGATGGCGGATGAAGGCGAGCAGGCTCTGCGGATAGACGATTTCCTTGGCGATTCCTTCGGTTTCGAGATGGCGCTTTCGTACTGCGAAATCGAAGCCTTCACCGAGCACCGCCTTGGTCAGCGCGCCTTCAACGTCGATGCCCTTGGGGTAGGTTTGCATCGCGTCCCGGTAGCCGATCCGCCAGAAGCCATCGAGCCAAACACGTGGTGCGGCAGAGCGCAGGCGCTCCGGAAACGCGTCGTAGAAAATGTCTTGCGTGACTTCGATGTGATTGTCGGCCGAGACGATGCGAAGGCCTGCCGGCAGTGCAGCGCCATCGAATACCTGCGCGGTGCGTTCGACGATCAGACCGGTATCGCCAATATCGATGTCTTCAACAGCGGCGGCGCTTTCGGCCATCTCGATTCTCCATCCGTTTGGATCGTCGTGCTTTGCAGCGTGCAAGGCATGCAGATCAGCGCTGCGACGAGCTTGGGTTTTCGGTGTGATCGCGACGCCGTATCGGTGCAGCGCGATGCCAAATCACTATAGCGTTGGCGGTGCGGCCCGCGACGCATGCCGAGAACGTCGCCGTGTTCTGTTCTAGACCTCGTCATCGCATGTACGTCGCGCTCGAGAATGTTGGGAGGCTGCGGCCATCTGTTCTAACTCCTCCGTGCGCATCGGCGTCGTGTGCGCTCGTCCGATGATAAAAAGTTGCAAGCGAATCCGGCGCCGTCCTCATCGTGGCCGGACCGCGCTTCACGTCGAAAACCATCGCCAGCGAGAGGAGCCGCCGAATGCCGCTGCCGTCACAACGCAATCGAAACATCATGCAGCTGTGCTGGGTCGTGCCGGATCTGGAAGCCGCAATCGGCTATTGGGTTCGCGAGAGCGGAGCCGGCCCGTTCTTCATGTTCGATGCCTTGCACTTCGATCAGAGCGTCTATCGGGGAACACCGTCCGATATCCAGGCATGCCGTGCGGCGATCGGCCAGTTCGGTGATACGCAG
>DATCXY010000225.1:0-7957 GCA_036570585.1 Solimonas sp.
CGGGCTGCTCAGCCGGCACCGGTGCAGGTTGTTCGGCCGGCAGCGTCTGCGCCGGGTCGGTTACCGGCGGCGCCTGGTCCGGCTTGCCGCACGCGGCCAGCGTCAAGGAAAGCGCCACCGCGGCAATGGCAGAACGCAGGAATCGGATTTGCATGAAAGGGCCCCTTGAACAATCGCATGGATATTTACGGCGGACTCTAGGTTCCGGTACTGAGCCGAAACTGAATCACGTCTTGCCGGCAAGGATCGGCGCTCACGCGCCGGCACGCAAGTTCAGGACAATGCGGACAGGCGCGCACTGGTGACCGACAGCCGATAAATCAGTGTTTCAGTGAAAACTTTGTAGAAGCGCAGCTGACAATCGCGCGACATCTGGTCGAGCAGGCTGGCATTCACTTTTAATGCCAGCACCCGCCCCAGCGCCGTGACCGTGGCAGTGCGCCGCGTCGTCACCAGGAAACCGATCTCGCCGACGCAATCGCCCTTGTCGAGTTGATGCAGGCGCTTGCCGTGCTTTTGCACTTCGGCGGCGCCGAGCGCGATGATGAAGAACGAACTGTCGAGTTCACCCTCGCGCATCAGCACGTCACCGTCGCTGTAGCTGACCATCTGGCTGGCGCCGAGGATTTCGTTGATTTCCTCGTCGCTGAAGGTCGCGAAGAAGCGCAGACGACGCAACGAATCACGCGATTCGCGCGGCGTCACGGGTTTGTCGCTGAGCCGCAGCTGATCAAACAGCCGGCCGATGCATGATGCCAGCTCGCGCCCGGACGCGAAGCGCTGTGCCGGCTCCTTGAGCAGCAGCCGCGCGACGATGTCGGCAACCGCCTGCGGAATATCCGGACGCAGTTCGCGAACGCCTGGGGCTGGCTGGTTTCGGATCGCGCGAAACAGCAGCGGCAACTCCGGGTTGTTGAACGGCGCCGTTCCAACCAGCAGCTGGAACATGACGGCACCGAGCGAATACAGGTCGCTGGCCGGACCGAGCGCTTCGCGTGTGATGTGCTCGGGCGACATGTACAGCGGCGAGCCGAGCACACTCTGCCCACCTTGCGTACCGGCGCGCCCGGCCGGATTGATTTCGGCGATCGAAAAATCCATCAGCTTGGGTACGCCGTCACGCGTCAGCATGATATTGCTGGGCTTGATATCGCGATGCAGGACGCCCCTGCCGTGCGCATAGTCGAGCGCGTCGGCGCACTTGTGCGTGATGTCGAGCACCTGCGCCAGCGACGGCCGCGGTGCGCTGGCCTGACACAGCGGTTGCAGTGTCGCCCCGTCGATGTACTCCATGACGATATAGCTGATCTCGCCTTCGACGCCCGCGTCATGCAGGCCAACGATATGCGGGTGCTGCAGCATGCCGGCGGCACGCGCTTCGGCGAAGAACGCGCGTTCATGCGCCGTATCGTTCCGCAATTCGGGGGTATGCAGCGAAAACTTCAGCGCGACCTCGCGCTGCACGAACGGATCGAACCCCTTGTAGACAACGCCGCAGGCGCCGCGACCGATTTCTTCGCGCAGCTCATATTTGCCGATCTGCATCGGCATTTGCCCGCCAAGCCCCGTGCCCCCCGGCTGCATCGTCGTTCCTCCGGCAAGACCGCAGCATAGCGAGCCGTACCCGCGGCAACCAGCAGGAAGCACTCAATCGAATGCATCATGGAATGCGAGCAGGGCGCCCAGCGTGCGATCCGGCGCCTCGACATGCGGATAGTGGCCAATGCCATCAAGCAGCACCAGGTCGGCGCCCGCGAACCGCTGTCGGCAACGTTCGACCATCTCGTGTCCGGCAATCCGGTCGTCGCTGCCGACGACTATGCGCAGTGGAATGTGCGCCTCGGTCAAGGCGCGCAGCCAGCGCGTCCGGTGTGCGCGGCGTTCTGCGCCGAAGCGATACAGCGCACTGACAGCAAGCTTGCCGCGCTGCTGACCGATCAGCGTCCAGTAGTCATGCAGTTCGATCATCCCGGGTCGCGTTTGCGCCCCGAACAATGACGAAAACGTGCGCCCGAATCCGCGGGGGCCCGTTAGTTGCCAGTACAGCGGCGCCAATGAACCGAACAGCAGGCGTTTCGACAACGAGTGAGCGCTCTCGAAAAACAGCGGCGCGCTGAGCAGCATCGCGCTCAGGACCTGCGGGACATCGGCTTGCGCCCCTTCTTCCTGCGCGCGCGCCAACAGTTCCCCGACAACATGCACGCCGTCACCATGCGCCACGACATGCACATGGCGAATTCCGCGCGCGCCCAGCACCGCCGTCACCAGATCGGCCTGCTCCTGCACCGAATATCGATAGTGCCGCGGCTTGTCGGAAAATCCGCAGCCCGGAAAATCGAGCGTCACGACGCGCGCAAAACACTTCGTCAACCCCGGCCACATCGGCTCGAAGTCCCAGGACGCAGTCGGAAACCCATGCAGCAGCAGCAATGCCTGGTCGCCGTCACCGGCGTCGCGCACGAAAATTCGGTGTTCGCGGAACTGGAATTCGCTGCCGGTTTCACGCCAGCGTGTCAGGCTCATGCCGGCTTAGTCCGTGTGCGCGTGACGGACGACGAATCGCGCGATCTCGTGCAAGGCGGCGTCGGCTTCCGGCATCTTGCCGGCGAAGATCTGCCAGACGTGCCACAGGCCAGGCGCGACGCTCAGTTCGACACTTCCGCCAGCTGCTTCGACACGCTCGGCCAGCCGCCGCGCATCGTCCTGCAGAATCTCGCCGTCGGCGACCTGCACCAGCATTGGCGGCAGCTTGCGCAGATCCGCAAACAGTGGCGACGCCAGCGGCTGTCGCGCATCCTGCGCACCGAGATAATCCGTGACGGCCTCGCGCAGCATCGCCGGGTCGAGCAGGATTTCGCGCGTCGCGTTCTGCGTCATTGACGCGCCGCCGAGCGTCAGATCGGCCCACGGCGACAGCAATACGAGTCCTGCCGGCATCGGCAAACCGGCGTCGCGAATCTGCAGTGCGCAGGCCAGTGTCAGACCGCCGCCGGCCGAATCGCCGGCCAACACGATGTCGCTGGCGACGATGCCACGTTCCAGCAGGCCGCGATACGCATCGAGCGCGTCGTCGGTCGCGGCAGGAAATGGATGTTCCGGCGCAAGGCGATAATCGACAGCGGCAACGCGTGCCTGCGCCCATTGTGCGAGCCGCGCCGTCAACCCGCGGTAGGCCGTCGGCGCGCCCACCAAGTAGGCGCCACCATGAAAATACAGGACGACGCGTTGCGCCGGCTGGTGCGTACTGACCGACCACTCGATCGGCACGCCGCGCAAGGTGTCGGCACTCACCCGGATTCGCGGTACGCGCGGCAAGCGCGTCAACGCTGCAACGCGCAATAGTGCGACACGCCGGAAACGGATCGAACGACCGGCGCGAAAGATCGGCGCCAGCATCCAGCGGACCGATTGCCGGCAGGCGCGTGCACGAATCGAGAGTCGCGAATTCATCATCGCAGCATACCCAAAAGCCCGGCGTCCGCCGCTATCCGGGAGCGCCGGGGCAAGCAACGGCATAATAGCCAGCCTCTGCCGCTCACTTCGCTGGTTCTGCCGTGAATAGTGCCGTCGTGTTCCAGGTTCGCGCCGCCGATCTGCGTGCGCATGTCTACGAAATTCGCTGTCGGGTGGAAACGCCGCAGCCGGACGGCCAGCGGTTCCGGATGCCGGGCTGGTTGCGCGGCAGTTACCTGGTGCGCGACTTCGCCAAGCACGTCATCGAACTGCGTGCCGAGAGCGCCGGCCAGCCGCTGGCGTTCGAGCGCACTGATAAACGTTCGCTGCGCTGCGCATCGGCAACTGGCCCGGTCGAACTGATTTATCGCGTCTATGCGTTCGACGAATCCGTACGCAAGGCCTGGCTCGATTCGCGCCGCGGCTTCTTCAACGGCAGCTCGCTGTTCTACTGCCCGAGCGGCTGCGAACACGCGGCGTTCGATGTCGAATTGTTGGCGCCAGAAGACGAACTCGCCGCGCGCTGGCACGTCGCCACCACGCTGCCCGCCGTCAGAACCGATGCGCGCGGTTACGGGCTTTATCGCGCCGACAGTTATGAAACCCTGATCGATCACCCGGTCGAAATGGCGGACTATCAGCGCGTCGACTTCAATGTCGACGGCATCCCGCATGCGCTGGTGTTGTCCGGTCGAGCCGAAGCCGACCTGCCGCGACTGGCGCACGACCTGACGCGCATCTGCCATGTCGAACGCGAAATGTTCGGACAGCAGCCCAAGCTCGATCAATACCTGTTTCTGACCAATGTCGTCGCCAGCGGCTACGGCGGCCTGGAGCATCGCGATTCGACGGCGCTGATCTGTTCGCGCAGCGATCTGCCGCGTGTCGGCGAGACCAAGCTTGGCAAGGACTACCGCAGCTTCCTCGGACTGTGCAGTCACGAGTATTTCCACTTGTGGAACGTCAAGCGCATCACTGCCGCGAAGTTCCTCGAATCCGACCTCGGCAGCGAGGCGTACACGCGCGATCTCTGGCATTACGAAGGTATCACCTCGTACTACGACGATCTGTTCCTGCTGCGTGCCGGCCTGCTCGATGCGGCGAGCTATCTCGATGTCGTCGCCGAAAACGCGACGCGCCTCGAACGCAGCCCGGCACGCCTGCAGCAGACGCTCGCGGACGCCAGCTTCGATACCTGGATCAAGTACTACCAGCCCGACGAAAACACGCCGAACACCGCGGTCAGCTATTACGTGAAAGGTGCGCTGGTCGCGCTGTGCCTCGACCTGCTGCTGCGTCGCGACAGCAATCGCACGCTCGACGATGTGATGCGCACGTGCTGGGGGCGTTGGGGCGCGACCGGCATCGGCGTCCCCGAAGGCGGCCTCGAGACGGTCGCGCAGGAAATCTCGGGCCTCGATCTCCGTGCATTCTTCGATGCCGCACTGCGCAGCACGGCCGAACTGCCGCTGGGCGAATTGCTCGCCGACTTCGGTGTGCGTGCGCAGCGACGCGCTGCGATCTCGGAAACCGATAGCGGTGGCTGGGTCGCCGGCGAAGCGCCGCACGCTTGGGCGGGCCTGAAACTGCGTGCCGGCGACACGCGCGTGCAGCACGTTTACAGCGGCAGCCCGGCGATGCGCGCTGGCGTTTCAGCGAATGACCAGATCGTGGCCCTCGACGGCCTGCGCGTCAGCGCCAGCAACTGGTCGGCGCGTCTCGGCACCTTGCATGCCGGGCATGTTTATCCGCTACAGGTGTTCCGCAACGACGAACTGCTGTCGCTGGAATTCAAGCCCGATGCACCGCCGGCAGACACCTGGATGCTGACGCTGACCGACGCCGATGGCGCGATCGCGACGCGGCGCAAAGCCTGGCTTGGGGCATGATGCGACACATATCATCACTAGAACCCCGCGCATGATCGATCTGATCATCAAGACGCTGCTCGCTTATCTGCTCGGCAATCTGATGGGCGGGCAGCTGATCGGGCGGCTGCGCGGCGGCATCGATCTGCGCGCGGTCGGCAGCGGCAACATCGGCGCCACCAATGCACTGCGCACGCAAGGCAAGGCATTTGCGCTCGGCGTGCTCGCGATCGACATGCTCAAAGGCGTGATCGCGGTGCTGCTGATTCCACGTCTGTTGTCGATCGGCACCTTGATGGTCGCGGCGCAGACACAAGCCTACCTCTGTGGAATCGCCGTTGTGCTCGGCCACTGCTACCCCGCGCTGTCCGGCTTTCGCGGCGGCAAGGGTGTCGCAACGCTGGCCGGCGTGTTCGCCGCGCTGCTGGGAGCGGCGCTGTCGTGGATGTTGGCGGCGTTCGTGCTGGTGGTGATGCTCAGCGGCTATGTCAGTCTCGCGACGCTGGCCGCAGCCGCGACCGCGATCGTCTGGGTCGCCGTGACGCAGCCACATAACCTGTTCATGGCGACCGGCATCTTCGTGATGGCGATGGCCGCGCTGGTGGTCTGGAAGCATCGCGACAACATCGTGCGTCTCGCGCACGGCAACGAACATCGATTCGAAAAAGCACGGGTGATCGGCCGATGGCTGCAGCGCTGAGCGAAGCCGAGCTGCTCGCGCTGGTCGACGTGCTCGCCGACGGCCAGTGGCATTCGGGTGAGGCGCTCGCCGCAGATGCCGGCATCACGCGCGCGGCACTGTCGAAGCGCGTCGAACGCCTGCGCGACTGGCAGCTCGATGTCGAATCGCGGCAGGGTCTCGGCTACCGGCTGACGGTGCCGCTCGAACGCCTGGACGCGCACGCGTTGCAGGCACAGATTCCATCAATGCGGATCAAGATCGCGCCGGTCATCGATTCGACCAACACTCAGTTGCTCGTTGCCGATGGCGCCGATGATCCGCAAGCCCTGCTTGCCGAAATGCAGACTGCCGGGCGCGGCCGACGCGGCCGCTCGTGGATCTCGCCGTTCGGCGCCAACCTGTATCTGTCGATCGCGTGGTCATGGCCAGCCTGGCCGCCCGAGCTCAGCGCACTGTCGCTGGCGATCGGCGTTGCGTGTGCGAAGGTCATCGAAAATCACGGCGTCGCCGACGTGCGCCTGAAATGGCCGAACGATCTGCTGGTCGACGACCGCAAGCTCGGCGGCATTCTGATCGAGCATCGCGGCGAAGCCGGCGGCGCCTGCCGGGTCGTCGTCGGCATCGGCCTCAATTTGCAGATGGTCGCCAATCAGGCCAGCGAGGTGACGCAAGCCTGGATCAATCTCGACGAAGCGCGTCAGCGCAATGGCCTGCCGCCGATCCGCCGCAACGCATTCGCCGCAGCGCTGCTGCGCGAACTGCACGCGAGCTTGAACGCGTTCGACACATCGGGCTTTTCCGCCGTCGCCAGCGAATGGTCACGCTTCGATGCGACGCGCGACGCCCGCGTCCGCGTGCTCAATGGCGAGCAGGTTCTGGAAGGCATCGCCCGCGGCGTGGACACTAACGGCGCGCTACTCGTCGACGCCGCCGACGGCCGCCATCGCCTGCATGCCGGCGAAGTCAGCCTGCGCCTCGCATGAAACTGCTGATCGATATCGGCAACACGCGACTGAAGTGGGCGCTGGTTCGTGATGGGCAGTTCATCGACAGCGGCGCCATGGTTCACGACGGTGAGCCGGCGCGAACCATCGCGCAGCTTCCGGCGAGCAAACCCGACGCGATCTGGATCTCGCACGTCATGGGGCTCACACACGAGCACGCACTGAGCGAGGCGGTGCGCAGCCAGCTTGTCCAAATACCGAACTTCGCGCGCAGCAGTGCCGGGTGGCACGGACTGCGCAATGCTTACCGCGAACCCGAACGCCTCGGCGTCGACCGCTGGCTGGCGATGATCGCAGCCTGGCACACGCATCGCGGCGCCGCGTGCATCGCCAATGCCGGCACCGCGCTGACCGTCGACGTGATCGACGCACAAGGTCAGCACCTTGGCGGCATCATCGCCGCGGGCCTCGCCGCGCAGCAAAGCGCCATACTCGGCACCACGCGCTTTGAAGTGCGGACCACGCGCGCCGATGACGGCAAGGTTCTCGGCACCAATACTGAAAGCTGCGTCCGCCAAGGCGCCCTGCTCGCCTGTCTCGGCGCCATCGACCGCGCCGCCAACCTTGCCGAAAGTGGCGCCGCGCGTTTGATCACGGGCGGCGACGCCAGCACGCTGCAGTCTGGGCTGAGTAACACTTGGCATCATCGACCCAACCTGGTGCTGGAAGGACTCGCGGCCTGCGCCGATAAAGCCGGGGCCATTTAGCCGCACGACAAACCGCCCAGCGCCACAAGAACAACCAAGCCTATAGCCCGGGGCGACCATCGATCGCGTGGAAGACATGAAGTCCAACACACTTCGAAGGCTATGCGCTCTGCCAGCAGCTCGCGAGGATTTGCACCGGCTTTAGGCGTTTCAACTGGAACGCGCGCAATACCAGGAAGAACTGGAAACTGCCAAATGCGCTCTGCGCGCCATTGAGACGGCAATCTACATATACTTGCAAAC
>DATCXY010000226.1:0-1552 GCA_036570585.1 Solimonas sp.
ACGTGTCGGCGCGACTGGTACTGAACAATCGCGAGGCGGCGCGCGTGATGCTTGCCGATGCGCTGGCCGGCAAGGAGCTGCGCACCGACCAGCCCTTATACCGCTTGCTGATGGTGTCATTGCAGCAGTTCACCCAGACCGGCAATGCGCGACCCGACATGGACCTCGAGGTGCTGTCGTTCACGCTGCTCGGCTCGATCGCGTCGATCATCATGCTCAGCTATCAGCACGAGGGCGATGTCGACGTGCTCGCCCGTCGCTTTGCCGACGAATACGCCCGCATCCTGCGCGACGGTATCTTCGTTGCCGATGTCAGCCGCATGGCAGCCACCCCGCGAAAGTCGCAGTCATGACGACGTGCGCGTACAGTCATGTTCACGAATCACAATCACACAGCAGTGTCGTCTTGTAGGCCGATTGCTAATAGACACGCCTGTGCATTACCGATAGCATTCCAGCTTCAATCAGACATTCATAACGATGCGGGGCCCACCCCGCCAGCGGCGAACATGAGGAGAGCAAGAGTGCAAGTCGATGACATTGACGCGTCAATTCGGGCGCCCGCTCGCAAATCCGCGAGCTTGACCGGCGCGCTCGGCACGCAGGACACGCGGCGGGCCGACGCGGTGGGCGTCGCACGCTCGCGCCAATAAAACTGAATACGCAACCGCGACGCAGCTTCCATGCGCCGCGGTTGCGAAAACGTCGGGCTTCAATCGGCAATCCCGGCGTATCAAGAAAAGCCGATGACACTGGCACACAGCCGACGCATCAAAACCAGCAACAGGGGATGACATGACAACCAAGAAACTGACCGCCGTGGCAATGGGCCTGGCGACCGGCCTCGGGCTGGGGCCAATCACGGCCATCGCACAGGACGCAGCTCCCGTAGCCGAATTTCCGGCTGCCGACAGCAGCCAGACTGCCGAACCCGCACCCGCCGCGGGCGCGGACGCGGACGCGGGCAGCGTCACCACCACCAACACGCCGCCGACCGATCTGCAGCCAGGCGACATGCCGGACACATATCTGGCCGCTCCGGGTACCGCGGCAGCGCCGGACGCGGCGGTTGACGCGACGACGGTTGACGAAGCCCCTGCTGGCGTGACGCCAGCCACCACGCCGGCGCCGGTCGCCGCCGCTCCTGCCGATGATCTGAATGTCATTGCCGTTCCGCAGGACACACCACCCGTACCCGAGGCCGAAGAGGTTCCGGAGGCCAATGGCCTGGCCGAAGTCATCGTCACCGCGCAGCGTCGTTCGCAGAGCGCGCAGGATGTGCCGGTCTCAGTCACCGTGCTCGATCAGCAGCAGCTCGCCAACGCCAATATCACCAACGCCGGCGATCTGGCGACCTACACGCCGTCGCTGCAGACCAACCAGCGCTTCGGCCCGGACAGCGCCTCGTTCGCGATCCGCGGCTTCACGCAGGATCTGCGCACCACGGCGTCGGTCGGCGTCTACTTCGCCGACGTGGTCGCGCCGCGTGGCCAAAGCTCGCAGACTTCCGGCGATGGTGCCGGCCCCGGCGAGCTGTTCGATCTCGAAAACG
>DATCXY010000227.1:0-4966 GCA_036570585.1 Solimonas sp.
AAACCTCCCGTTCATGCCGAGCGCCGCGCATCGGGCGTGGTGTATCGAGCGCCCCGTTCATACCGAGCGCCGCGCTGTGGGCACGATGTATCAGCGCCCCGTTCACCTCGAGTGCCGCGCTGCGAAGCGCGGTGTATCGAGGGGCCACCACGCGTCATCGCGTCGCGCCGCTCGTGCCGCGATCCACCGCCTTCGGCGGCACTCGGCATGAACGGGCACCCGGGAACACAAGGCACTCATCCGTGACACAGGAATGATCAATATGCGCAAAACCATCCTCATCACCGGCGCCAGCTCCGGCCTTGGCCGCGGCATGGCCCGCGAGTTCGCCGCGCGCGGTCGCGATCTCGCGTTGTGCGCGCGCCGCACCGAACGGCTCGACGAGCTCAAGGCCGAACTGCTCGCTGCGCATCCGGGCATCCGTATCGAAGTTCGCGCGCTCGACGTGCTGAACTACGATCAGGTGTTCGAAGTCTTTCGCGCCTTTCGCGACGACTTCGGCCGTATCGATCGCGTCATCGTCAACGCCGGGCTCGGCAAGGGCCAACCACTTGGCACCGGCTATTTCCACGCCAACCGCAAGACTGCCGAAACCAACTTCGTCGCAGCGCTCGCGCAGTGCGAAGCGGCAATGGAGATCTTCCGCGCCCAGAACGACGGCCATCTGGTCGTGATCTCGTCGATGAGCGCGATGCGCGGCATGCCGCGCAATCTGACGACCTACGCGGCCACCAAGGCCGGCGTCGCTGCGCTCGCTGAAGGCATCCGCGCCGATCTGCTCGGCAAGCCGATCAAGGTCAGCACGATTTATCCGGGCTACATCCGCTCGGAGATCAATGAGAAGGTCAAGAACACGCCGTTCATGGTCGACACTGAAACCGGTTGCCGGCTGCTCGCACGCGCCATCGAACGCGAGCCGGTCAGCGCGAGTGTGCCAAGCTGGCCGTGGGCGCCACTCGGCTTCGCGATGCGACATCTGCCGCTCGCGCTCGTCGCAAAGATGGGATGATCGGCAGGCGATTGCAACCGTAGGAGCGCCTCTTGGGCGCGACCTCGACGCGTGATCTGCCGTCGGGTTTGGTCACGCGACAAGAGAGGGAGTGAGCGATGAACTGGATGATCTACGGCGCCAACGGCTACACGGGCGAGCTGATTGCACGCGAAGCGGTCAAGCGCGGACAAAAGCCGGTGCTCGCCGGTCGCAACGCCGACAAGCTTGCAGCGCTGGCGAAGGAATTGCAGCTTGAGGTCCGCGCGTTCGGCCTCGACGATGCCGCGCAGCTGAGCAAAGGACTGCAGGGAATCGAACTGGTCCTGCACTGCGCCGGACCGTTCTCGGCAACCAGCGCGCCGATGATCGAAGCCTGCCTGCAAGCCAAGGCGCATTACCTCGACATCACCGGCGAGATCTCGGTGTTCGAGCACGCGCAGACGCAAGACGCACGCGCCAAGGCCGCCGGCATCGTCGTCTGTCCCGGCGTCGGCTTCGACGTGATTCCGACCGACTGCGTTGCCGCCGCGCTGAAAGCTGCGCTGCCCGACGCCACGCATCTGGCGCTCGGCTTCGACTCGCGCTCCGGCTTCTCGCCCGGCACGGCGAAGACCTCGGTTGAAGGACTCGCGCAAGGCGGCAAGGTCCGCGAGAACGGCCACATCCGCGCCGTGCCGCTCGCGTATCACGTGCGCAAGATCGACTTCGGCGACGGCGAAAAACTGGCGATGACGATCCCGTGGGGCGACGTCTCGACGGCCTATGCAAGCACCGGCATTGCGAACATCGAAGTGTTCATTCCCGGCTCGCCGGCGATGATCGCCAATGCCAGGCGTGCCAATTACATTCGCTGGCTGCTCGGGCTTGCGCCGGTGCAGCGATTGATGAAAAACCGCATTGCGCGCACCGTCAAAGGACCGAGCGCTTCCCAGCGAGAAAAGCTGGTGACCCATGTCTGGGGCGAAGCCCGCAACGCTGCCGGCGCCACCAAAACCGCGCGCATCAAGGTCGCCAATGGCTATGCGCTGACCATCACCGGCTCGCTGGCGGTCGTCGATTTTCTCAGCCAGAACCGTCCGGCCGGCGGCAGTTACACACCGTCCAAACTTTGCGGCGCGGACCTGGTGCAGCGACTGCCGGGGTCAGGTTCGCTTCAGATCAGCTAGCCGGGTCCCGGCTGCACCCGGCCTACGTGACTGCGGGGTTTTGGGTCTTCACGGTTTTTGCAGGGGCGCCACGCATCGACTGCGGATATTCGCCGAATTCCGGCTGCAGATCCCAAGAACTTCGCCATTTTCGCCACGCGCTTGCGGCGAAATCCCGTAAGTCTTTGTTTCACAAGGACCTGAAATGTGGCAAAGGCCTTGCTCCACTCCCGGTACAAAATCGAGAAACCGGGAGTTTTCGCATGTACAAGCCACTGATCGTCACTGTTTTCCTCGCCGTTCTGCTGCCACTGAGCGCGAGGGGGGCCGAGACCGATTGCCACTACCAGCTACGGGCGGACATCGAACTCGATGGCGACGCCGTCGAGCTGCACAGCGATGCGGGCCGCTACCGACTCGACGGTGATCGCCTCTGGCGCGACGGCGATGAGCTGAATCTCGATGCACGGCAGCACGCCGCGGTGGGCAACTACCGCCAGAGCTTGCAAATGCTGGTGCCGCAACTCAGTGCGATCTCGCTCGACGGCGCGATGCTGGGCCTGGAGGCGATGACGATGAGCTTCGCCGCACTCAGCAATCATCCGGACGAACTCCACCGATACGAGCGCCGTACCGAAGCACTCGCGGCGAAGTTGCATGCCCGCTACAACGGTCGGTCGCTGCTGCGCGGGGGCCTCGGAACGGATGATGCGCTCAATGACGAGATCGAAGACATGGCCGAAGATTTCGCGGCCGACCTCAGCGGCAGCGTCGCCTCGATGGTGTTCACCGCCCTGATTCATCCCGGCAAGATCGAGGCACGCGCAGATGCGACCGAACGGCTCGTCGAGCGTCGCATCGAGCCGAAGGCCGCAGCGCTCGAAGCTCGCGCCAAACCGCTATGTGCCAGTTTTGCAAAGCTCGATGCCCTGGAGCCGGTGATCGGCATCAATGTCATCGACGCACAAGCCGATGACGACATCGCTGCGCATCAGCGCGGTCTTTCGTACTCGTTCTGAGCGCCCCTATCCCGAATCCAGGCTTGCACTCCCATGGGCGCGCTGGCACTTTGGCGCCCTGCCTCTTTCGGGATTCCCCATGCGCTTGCTTCACACCATGCTTCGCGTCGGCGAACTTGATCGCTCGATCGCGTTCTATTGCGACGTGCTCGGCATGAAGCTGCTGCGTCGCCAGGATTATCCGGAAGGCAAATTCACGCTCGCGTTCGTCGGCTATCAGGACGAGCGCGACGGCGCCGTCATCGAGCTGACGCACAACTGGGACACCAGCCGCTACGATCTCGGCAATGGCTACGGCCACATCGCACTCGAAGTGGACGATGCGGCAAAGACCTGCGATCTGGTGCGCGAGCGCGGCGGCAAGGTCACGCGCGAAGCCGGGCCGATGAAGCACGGCACCACCGTGATCGCCTTCGTTGAAGATCCGGATGGCTACAAGATCGAGTTCATCCAGAAGGGCTGAAGAGCGCACGATCGTCGCTTGCGAGATCATTTGTAGGAGCGCGCCATGCGCGCGACCTCGCCGGTGTCGCGCGCATGGCGCGCTCCTACAGGCACATCGCTGCACGAAATCGCAGGACTTGCGCTCCCCGCGTGCCCACGGCTAGACTCGCCGCGCTTTCACACAAAACCAAAGCAATGAATCTGTTCAAGCAGCTCGCCCTTATTGTAGTAGCGGTCGTCGTTACCGACGCGCCGTAGGGGCTGTTCGACTTCAAGAACCCCCGCCGGCGCATACGACCGGCGGGGGTTTTCTGTTTTTGCAGGGTTCGCCACCGGTCCATCGCCTCAAGGGGTTTCCGCCAACCACACGGAACCGACATGGACATCAACGGCGCAACACTGATCACCCGCTTTCTGGAAGCCCGCATGGATGCACTCGGCGCATCCGCGGGTATCGTTGCCGGCATTCCCGGCGGCGCCCTGCTGCCGCTGTATCGCGCGCTCGCCGATTCGCGGCTGACGCATGTGCTCGCGCGCCATGAACAGGGCGCGGGCTTCATCGCGCAGGGCATTGCGCGGGTCAGCGGCCACGCCGGCATCTGCCTCGCAACCTCCGGACCGGGCGTGACCAACACCGTCACCGCCCTCGCTGACGCCAAGGCCGATTCGGTGCCGCTGATCTGCTTTGCCGGCCAGGTTCCCCGCGCGCTGATCGGCACCGATGCATTCCAGGAAGTGCGCACTGGCCACATCGTCGACTCGATCACCAAGGCGCATTTCGAAGTGCGCGCCGCTGAAGATCTCGTCGATCTGCTGCCGGAAGCTTTCCGCATCGCCGAGAGCGGGCGACCCGGACCGGTGCTGATTGAACTGCCAAAGGACGTGCAGGCCGAGCCATTGCAGATCGAGTGCATTCCGGCGCCATGCACACCGCAGCGCGCGCCGGCAGCCGACGCCGGGGCAATCGAACGTGCGGCCGCGATGATCGCGGCCGCACAACGACCGGTCTTGTACATCGGTGGCGGCATCGCACAAGCCCGCGCCCAGGCGCTGGCGCTGGCTTTCGCCGAACGCGCCAGCGTGCCGACAACCACCACGCTGATGGCGCTCGGCAGCGTGCCCACCGATCATCCTCTGGCGCTTGGCATGCTCGGCATGCACGGCGCGCGTTACACCAACCGGGTGATCGACGAATGCGATCTGCTGATCGCGATCGGTTGTCGCTTCGATGATCGCGCCACTGGTCGTCTCGACCGCTTTGCGCCGAACGCAAAGCTCATTCACATCGACGCCGATCGCCGCGAACTCGGCAAGCTGCGCAAGCCGGATCTGGCGATCGAAGCCGACGCCGGCGCCGCACTGCACGC
>DATCXY010000228.1:0-3429 GCA_036570585.1 Solimonas sp.
TGCCGCCGGGCTCGACGTGCACGATGTGGCACTGACCGACGAAGCCGCGTGGATCGTCGCGACGCGCTTCTCGTGCGTGGCGACGCTCTCGGACCGCCATAGCTTCGTTCCGCACTGGCGTCCGCGCTTCATCAGCGACGATGCACCGGAAGATCGCTGCCATCTCAATGGCATGGCGATGCGTGACGGCCGGCCGGCATTCGCAAGCTGTCTCGCCGAAAGCGATGCGCCACAAGGCTGGCGAGCGCAGCGCAAGGACGGCGGCGTACTGTTCGACATCGCCAGCGGCGAAGCCGTACTGCGCGGGCTTTCGATGCCGCACTCGCCACGCTGGCACGACGGCGCACTGTGGTTGCTGGAGTCGGGCGCGGGCCGCCTGCTGCGCGTCGACGCGGCAAGCGGCAGCGCCGAAGAGATCTGCGCGCTACCTGGCTATCTGCGTGGCCTCGATTTCGTCGGCCCGCACGCGCTGATTGGTCTGTGCAAGGCGCGCGAGACCGACTATTTCGGCGGCCTGCCGGTGCAGGCGCGACACCGCGAATTGCTCTGCGGCGTCGCCATCGTCGACACGCGCAGTGGTGCCGAGGTCGGCCGCTTCGAGCTCACGGCGGGCGCCAGCGAAATCTACGATCTGCGCTTCGTCGCCGGCCGTCAGCGCGTCAATGTCCTCAACACCGAAGCGCAGGAACGGCGCGTCGCGTTCAGCGTGCCGCCCGATCTGCACTGGTGGGCAGTCGCCGAAGCCGCGCGCGATTGAGCGGGCGGCTTCGACCGCCCGCTCGCAGCCGCGTCGCTACTGCTTGGCTTCCTTCTCCAGCATGCTCGCCATGCCCTGCTTCGGTGCCTGCGCCGCCGCGCCCGGTGCCGGGCGCGGCGGCATGCGCGGCATGCCGGCGAAACCGATCGCGAACTGCTCTTCCATGGTCTTGATCTCGTCGTCGCTGTAGCCCATGCCGGCGAGGATTTCCTGGGTGTGTTCGCCGACCAGCAGCGGACGCCCCTGGATCACGCCCGGCGTGTCGGACAGCGAGAACAGCAGGCCGATCTGGTCGAGCTTGCCGACATGCGGATGCGGGTACGACACCACCCACTGGGCTTTCTGGAACTCGGCGTTGTCGTGCAGCTTGCGCGAGAACTCGGGATCGACGATTTCGACCGGCACGCCGGCCTGGTCGAGTGCAGCGAACGCGGTCTTCGCGCTTTGGACCTTGAACTTGTCGGCCAGTGTCCTGGCGAGCGCGGCGTCGTCCGCGGCGGCGTCCGACGCGATGCCGTACGTTTCGAGCAGCGCGGCGCGTTGTGGTCCACGCGTCGCAGCGACGCAGATCCAGCCGTCACTGGTTTCGTACAGGCGATGTGCGGCGGAGTAGCCGAGCTGCAGGCCGCCGATGCGCGGCCTCGCGAAACCTTCGCCGTTCGGTTTGGCGACGGCGTAGCTGGTATTGAGCAGCGCGGCGTTGATGATCGAGGTATCGACGAACTGGCCTTCGCCGGTGCGGTCGCGGTGATAGAGCGCATTGCAGATCGCGATCGCCGACAGGAACCCGTTGCCAGTATCGCCGAAGCTGGTGAAGCTCCACAGCGGACGACCGTCGACGCCCGATTCGCTGCGACCCATGCCGCCGTCCTCGAACTGGATGCCGGACAGGCAGGCGCCGGTCTGGTCATTGCCGGGCAGGCCGGCGCGTACGCCGCGCTCGAAGCCGCGCGTGTGGCAGTAGATCAGATCCGGTTTGATGGCCTTGAGCGATTCGTAATCGATCTTGAGCCGCTCGGCGGCGTCGTAGCGCATGTTGTGCTGGACGACGTCGGCCTGCCTGACCAGATCGAGCAGGATTTTCATCGCGCGCGGATCTTTCAGATTCAGCGTGATCGACTTCTTGCCGCGGTTCGCCATGTAGGCGATGTGCACGCGGTGCCAGAACATGTCGTACAGGCCGTTGATCTTGATAACCGTGGCGCCAAGGTCGGACAGCAGCTGCGTGCCGAATGGCCCGGCGATCGCGAGGCCGAGATCGAGCACGGTGATGCCTTCGAGCGGCGCCTTGATCCTTTTGCCGGCGTTCGACGCGGCTGTCGCGGCTTTGGCATCGGCAATGATCTTTGCCGCTTCGGCCTTCACTTCGTCGGTGTTGGCGCCCGGCTTGACCGCCGGTTTGCCCGGCTTGCCCTGCGTCTTGCTCATGTTGAACGCGTTGCCGACGGTACGGATCGTGCCGAGTTCGGCATCCGTGGTCTCGGTCGCGCAGCCGTCTTCGATGAACGCCGGATCGGCGAGCGATTCTTCGATGCTGCGCACCGGCTGCATCGTCATCTCGGCGGTCGCGGCGGCTTCGATCCAGTCCTTGACCGGGAATTTGGCGACCGCTTCGGCGAGCAGCGGCTGGTAATGCGACATCACCAGAATCTCTTCCGGTCCGGTGCCGAAACGGTCCGGATCGTTCTGCACGGTCAGGTCCGGCGAGGCATTCAGCGTGTCGCCCTGCGAGGCCTGCAGGATGAAGCGCGGATTCGGCACCCAGTTGTGCAACCACTTGCCGTCCCTGGCCTTGAAGTGCCCCTTGGACGATTTGCAGTTGAGGATCCAGGTGTCGAACCCGGGTACGTCGATCTTCTCGGCGCGCTGCCAGACGCCGGCGGCGCCGGCCAGTGCACCCTGCATCAGCGAAGTTTCGACCCACTGCCCCTTGCCGGTCAGTTCGCGCGCGCGCAGCGCGGCGGCGATGCCGAGCGACGCGTTGAAGAATGCGCCGAGGCTTGGCCATTGCGAGGCCACGAACAGCGGACCTTCGCGTGGGGCGCCCTGCACATCTTCCTGCGGAATCTCGAGATCGGGGAACGGATCCGGTTCACCGTTCATGTGGTTGAGCGCGCCTTCGGCCCAGCCGCGCTGCTCGAACATCAGCCCGGTGCGCGCCTGCACCAGCGCGTCGATCGCCGGACGATCGCTGTGCGCGTTGTTGCGGCCGTAGCCGGTGATCGAGCAGACGATCAGGCGCGGATTGAGCGCGCTCAGCGTCTTGTAGTCGATGCCGAGTTTTTCGGCTTCGCCCGGCGCATGCGATTCGACCAGGATGTCGGCGGTTTTCGCCAGCGCCAGCAGCACGGCCTTGTCGTCGGCCTTCGTCAGATCCAGAAATGCGCTGCGCTTGCCGCGCTGCCAGACCTTGTAGCCGAGCTGTTGCGGACCGGCCTCATGGCGCGCGGGATCGCCGCCGGGCGGCTCGATCTTGGTGACGTCGGCGCCGTTGTCGCCGAGCAGCATCGTCGTCATCGACCCGGCAACGCCGGAGGTCAGATCGAGCACTTTCAGTTTTTCGAGGACAGCAGCCATCATTGCACCTTGCAGAATTCAAATCGGGTCAGGGGCAGGGTAGCGCCCCCAGTCGCGGTCGCGATCAGCCACTCGGACGAGGTCCGGCATAGCCC
>DATCXY010000229.1:0-1928 GCA_036570585.1 Solimonas sp.
CTGGTTATACCGTCGGGATCGGCGTCGCCGGCCATGCGCGCCGCACAAATTGTTTTCAGCGTTTCGGACGTGCCCGCGCACCGCCGTAGAGCTTGCCGAAATGCCAACTGATGGCGAGTGCCATCAACAGGCCACCGGCACTGATCGCCGCAAGTTGCCAGGCTTGCGCAGCGTCGAAGTGCCCGACGCGCCACGCCAGTGCGTAACCGACCACGAAGTTGAACGCACCCCACAGCACATTGGTTTGTGCGCTTGATTCACCCTGGCCCGGCGGGTTGGCGAACGGACTCGGGAATCCGCGGCCGCTGACGCCTTGAACAAAGTGCGGGACGCCGTTGACAAGGAAGGCGCCGGCGAAGAAATAGGTCAGCAAGGCAAGCATCGGGTTCTCCAAAAAGGCCTCGGGATGGCGGGCGACCGCTCGGCAGCGTCGATCTGCAGGCAAGCCTAGTCCATGCGGAGTACGAATTTCGAGAACGCTCTTGCAAAACTCAGGGTCGGCAAATTGCCGTTCACCCAAGGCCGCGCCGACGGTCACACGAGGATCCAGCCATGACCACCAGCGCAGCCACCGAAAGTCGCGTCGAAATCGACGGCAAGATCTTCAATCCGTATTCGAAGGATTTCATCCGCTCGCCGTGGGAGACCTGGAAGCGCCTGGTCGCGGACTATCCGGTGGCCTGGCACAAGGATCTCAACATGTGGGTGGTCAGCAGCCACGATGCGCTGTTGGAGATGCTCAAGGACAACCGCTTCTCGACCAATTACAAGCATTGGGAATTCGCGCCGCCGCCGAAGCCCGTCGAGCAGCAGAACCATTTCGAGCGGGCGATCGACGCCGGTCTGTTTGCGGTCGATCCGAAGGAGCATCTGCGGTTGCGCAAGCTGACGATGCCGGCATTCTCGAAGCCGGTGATGGGCAAGATCGACGCCAAGATCCGCGATCTGGTCGTGACGTGCTTCGACGAGATCGGCACACCGGACGAGTTCGACGCGTTCACGATGATTGCCGAGAAGTTGCCCGTGCGCTCGATCGCACGCATGGTCGGCGTGCCGACCAACATGGAAAACTTCTTCCACGATTTCGCGGTCAACGTCGTCAAGTCGACGCGCATCAACCTGCCGGTCAAGCAGCGCGAAGAGGCGATGCAGCTCACGCTGGCAGGCTTCCAGTATTTCCTCGATCTCATCAAGGAACGCCGCGAGGCCGCCGATCCGGGTAATGACTTCATCGGCAGTCTGGTTTCCGCTTCGGACAACGGCGATTCGCTGAACGACTACCAGATCGTGTCGATCATCCAGGCCGTGATCGTCGCCGGTTCCGACACCGCGACCGATCTGCACACCTATGCGATCAAGGGTCTGCTGAGCAATCCGCAGCAGTACGCGCTGCTGCGCGAAAAGCCGGAGCTGATGGAGAACGCGATCATCGAGCTGTTGCGCGTGGGCGCGTTCGGCAAGACGCCGCAGTTCCGTTTCGTTTCCGAAGACCTCGAATGGCGTGGTCAGCACTTCAGGAAAGGCCAGTCGATCCTGCTCAACCTCACCGCTGCCTGGGTCGATCCCGCGAAATGGGAAAACCCGATGCAGTTGAATATCGAACGCCGTCTCGACGGCAACATCGTGTTCGGTGCCGGCGCGCATTTCTGCATCGGCACGTATCTGGTCCGCGTGCAGGGCGGGCTGATGATCCAGGAGTTGATGAAGCGTTTCCCGAACGCCGAACTCGCCGATGGCGATGGCCACATCGACTACGACTACAACCACCACAACGCGCGGCGCATCAACAAGCTGATCGTCAAGACCAACGTCGCCGCGCAGCGCAAGGCCGCGTGATCGCTGCCGTGAAAAACAGAACAAGAGATTGATCGAATGAATACCGCCACGACCGCACCCGTCCCTGACATTGCCTCCGCTCCGCGCCCGCC
>DATCXY010000230.1:0-14707 GCA_036570585.1 Solimonas sp.
GATGCCGCTGCCAAGCGCATAATTCATGTCGACGCTTTTACCGTCACCACTCAAGCGCGACTGGGTGACACCCAGACCAGCCGAGAGAAACGGAATCCAGCCCCGCCCGATCGGCAGGGTCAGCAGGCCAGCGGCTTCGGCGCCGTATTCCTTCCAGCGGTTGTCGTTCGGCGACGGATCACGATTCCAGCGGTCGTAAAACATGTCGCCTTCAATTGCGAAATATTTGTTCAACGGCACACCGCCACCGCCGAATATGCCGGCACCATAATCGGCATGGCGCTCGTCATGATCCTGTGGCACATAGGAAAGTCCGAGATCCAGATACGGCCTCAGATTGTCCGGACCGGGCGCCGCATGCGCCGCGAAGCTCATCGCGGCAAAAGGCGCGACTAAGCAAGCAATCACTTTTTTCATCTGAATCCCCAATCAGTTTTTCGATTTATCAGCGTGTTGAAGCAACCCTTCATGCGCATTGTGCCGAAATTCGGTTCAGCTGAACAAGCGCCTCGAACTTAGCGGTCATCGGATGGGCGCGCCCGACATCGTCAAATCGCTATGCGGAGCCAGGATCTTGGCATACAATAATTCGTTCATCCGCATGAGCGGATGGTTATCTATTCTTGATGGCGAGGAAGCATCGATGTCCGAATACCTGTTCACGTCCGAGTCCGTTTCCGAAGGTCATCCCGACAAGGTCGCCGACCAGATTTCGGATGCGGTGCTCGATGCGATCCTTGCGCAGGACAAGAAGGCACGCGTCGCCTGCGAAACCATGGTCAAGACTGGCGTGGCGATCGTCGCCGGCGAGATCACGACCAGCGCCTGGGTCGATCTCGAAGCATTGACGCGCAAGGTCATCTGCGACATCGGCTACACCTCGTCGGCGGTCGGCTTCGACGGCGCCACCTGCGGTGTGCTGAATCTGATCGGCAAGCAGTCGCCGGACATCGCGATGGGTGTCGATCGCAAGAAGCCGGAAGAACAGGGCGCCGGCGACCAGGGCCTGATGTTCGGCTACGCCTGCGACGAGACCAAGGAGCTGATGCCGGCACCGATCTATTACTCGCATCGCATCGTCGAGCAACAGTCGAAGATCCGCAAAGCGAAGAAGTCGGCGCTGCCATGGCTGCGCCCGGACGCCAAGAGCCAGGTCACGCTGCGTTACAAGGACGGCATCGCGATCGGCATCGACGCGGTCGTGCTGTCGACCCAGCATGATCCGAGCGTCAAGCTGAAGACGCTGCGCGAAGGCGTGATGGAGGAAATCCTCAAGCCGGTGCTGCCGGCGAAGTGGATCGACAAGAAGACCAAGTTCCACATCAACCCGACCGGCAACTTCGTGATCGGCGGCCCGGTCGGCGATTGCGGTCTGACCGGTCGCAAGATCATCGTCGACACCTACGGCGGCTGGGCGCGTCATGGTGGCGGCGCGTTCTCCGGCAAGGATCCGTCGAAGGTCGACCGTTCGGCCGCTTACGCCGCGCGCTATGTCGCCAAGAACATCGTCGCCGCCGGCCTCGCCAAGCGCTGCGAAGTGCAGGTGTCGTACGCGATCGGTGTCGCCGAGCCGACCTCGATCATGGTGACGACGTTCGGCACCGGCACGATCAGCGACGCGAGCATGGAAAAGCTGGTGCGCAAGCACTTCGACCTGCGTCCGTACGGCATCACCAAAATGCTCGATCTCGTGCATCCGATGTACCAGCTGACCGCCGCCTACGGCCACTTCGGCCGCAAGCCGTTCGAGATGACCGTCAACGGCGAGACCTTCACGGCATTCTCGTGGGAGAAGATCGACAAGGCTGAAGCGCTGAAGGCCGATGCGAAGAAGCTGAAGTAGCTAGGCAGCCGTTCGCTGTCTCGAAGGCCGCCGCGAGGCGGCCTTCGTCGTTCCGCGGCGCCGCATCAATCTATATCGCTTCATCCGCATAAGCGGATACAATCACGGCTCGCATCGCCGCCACACCGGCCGACGCACCCCATTCCAATCGATATCCGCTGTCCAGGAGCACCACATGAACGCCCAACTGAAACCCGCCACGACAGACTACAAAATCCGCGATCTTTCTCTGGCCGAGCTGGGTCGCAAGCGCATCCGCATGGCCGAAGAGGAAATGCCCGGCCTGATGTCGATCCGCGCCAAGTACGCGCCGCTGCAACCACTGAAGGGCGTGCGCCTGACCGGCTCGCTGCACATGACCAAGGAAACGGCCGTGTTGCTGGAAACTTTGGGCGCGCTCGGCGCGTCGGTGCGCTGGGCTTCGTGCAATATCTTTTCGACCTCCGACGACGCCGCTGCTGCGGTCGCCGCCGCCGGCACGCCGGTGTTCGCGTGGAAGGGCGAGACGCTTGAGGAATACTGGGACCTGGCGCTCGACGCGGTGACCTTCACCCTTCCCGACGGCACGCTGACCGGCCCGGAACTGGTAGTCGACGACGGCGGCGACGTGACGCTGCTGATCCACAAGGGCTATGAGCTGGAACAGGGCGACAAGTGGGTCGACACGCCGTCCGACAATCATGAAGTCAAGGTCATCAAGGACCTGCTGAAGAAGGTCGCCAAGGAGCGCCCGGGCTTCTGGACGCGCGTCGTCAAGGACTGGCGCGGCGTGTCGGAAGAAACCACCACCGGTGTGCATCGTCTGTATCAGATGATGGAAGCCGGCAAGCTGCTGGTGCCGGCGATCAATGTCAACGACTCGGTCACCAAGAGCAAGTTCGACAACCTCTACGGCTGCCGCGAATCGCTGGCCGACGGCATCAAGCGCGCGACCGATCTGATGATCGCCGGCAAGGTGGCCGTGGTCTGCGGCTATGGCGACGTCGGCAAGGGCTCGGCGCATTCGCTGCGCGGCCTCGGCGCGCGCGTGATCGTCACCGAGATCGACCCCATCAACGCGCTGCAGGCGGCGATGGAAGGCTTCCAGGTCGACACCGTCGAAGACACGCTCGGCCTCGCCGACATTTACGTCACCACCACCGGCAACAAGGACATCATCACCTTCGAGCACATGACGGCGATGAAGCACAACGCGCTGGTCTGCAACATCGGCCACTTCGACAACGAGATCCAGATGGATCGGCTGAATGCTGCCGATGGCGTGACCAAGATGAACATCAAGCCACAGGTCGATCACTACACGTTCCCGAACGGCAAAAGCATCTACGTGCTCGCCGAGGGGCGCTTGGTGAACCTGGGCTGCGCCAACGGCCAGCCGGCATTCGTGATGAGCAACTCGTTCTCCAACCAGACACTCGCGCAGATCGATCTGTGGAAGAACAAGGACCGCTACGAAAAGACCGTCTACCGTCTGCCGAAGCAGCTCGACGAAGAAGTCGCGCGCCTGCATCTCGCACAGATCGGCGTGAAGCTGACGACGCTGACGACGGCGCAGGCCGAGTATCTCGGCGTGCCGGTCGAAGGCCCGTACAAGCCGGATCACTACCGCTACTGAGTCGCGACACGGCGAGTCGAGGCGACGGGCGCAGGACACGGCCCGTCGCCCTTTTTTGAAATCCCCGTCAAAAGGACGGACGACATGCGCATCCATCACTTGAACTGCGGTTCGATGTGCCCACACGGCCGGCGCCTGATGCAGGGCGAAGGCCGATGGCTCGAACCGGCACAAATCGTCTGCCATTGCTGGCTGATCGAAGGCCGCAACGGTCTGACGTTGGTGGACACAGGCCTCGGCACGGCGCAGGTCAATGGCATGGTGCACGGCCATCTGAAAGCGCTGATGCGGCCGAAGCTGAATCTCGCAGAGACGGCGCTCGCGCAGATCCAGGCGCTCGGTTTTGCCGCCAGCGACGTTCACAACATCGTGCTCACGCATCTGGACTTCGATCATGCCGGCGCGCTCGCCGATTTCCCGGACGCGACCGTGCATCTGCATGCGCCGGAGCTGAGTGCCGCGCAGTCGCCACAGACACTCATGGAAAAGCAGCGCTATGAAGCGCGGCTCTGGGCGCACGGTCCGAAGTGGCAGACGCACAGCATCGCCGGTGAACGCTGGAATGGTTTCGATGCGGTACGCGCGCTCGGCGATGGCGACGACGAGATCCTGCTGGTGCCACTGGCTGGTCACACGCGCGGCCACACGGGCGTTGCCATCAGGGACAATGGCGGCTGGCGCCTGCATTGCGGCGACGCTTATTTCTTTCACACTGAAGTCGAAGCGAACGGTCACTGCCCGCCGGGCCTGAGCTTTTTTCAGACGCTGCTCGCAGTCGACAACACCGCACGCAAGACCAATCAGTCGCGCTTGCGAACGCTCAAGGCGCAGGGTGACGTCACCCTCAACAGCGCGCACTGCCCGCACGAACTGGCGCGTGCCATCGTTTGATCCACGACATGAACATCCACGACATCCATTTCTCGTTCGAACTATTCCCGCCGCGTACACCGCCGGGTTGGGACAAGCTGCCGACGCTGATCGGTGATCTGGCACGCGTGCAGCCGGCATTTTTCAGCGTCACCTACGGTGCCGGCGGCAGCGAGCAGAACGGGACTTACGACACGATCATCAAGATCATCGAACAGACCGGCATCGAAGCCGCGCCGCACCTGACCTGCGTCGGCTCGACGCGCGCGAGCATCGCTGCGTTGCTCGATCAGTACAAAGCTGCAGGCGTGAAGCGCATCGTCGCGCTGCGCGGCGATCTGCCGGCGACGTCGATGAGCAATGCCGCACCCGGCGAATTTCGCTATGCCAATGAGCTGATCGAGTTCATTCGCCAGACCCATGGCGAGCACTTCACCCTGGAAGTCGCCGGCTATCCGGAAATGCACCCACAGGCGACCAATCCGCAGATCGACTTCGACGCCTATGTGCGCAAAGTCAAAGCTGGCGCGCACGGCGTGGTGACGCAGTATTTCTACAACGCCGATGCATATTTCGATTTCGTCGAGCGCAGCGAGCGCGCCGGACTGGCCGTGCCGGTGGTCCCCGGCATCATGCCGATCGTCAACACGGCGCAGCTGCTGCGCTTCTCCGCCGCTTGCGGCGCCGAGATTCCGCGCTGGATCCGCCTCAAGCTCGAAGTGTTGCAGGACGACAAGCCGGCGCTGCTCGATTTCGGCCTTGACGTGGTCACACGTCTCGGTGAAACGCTGCTGAAAGGCGGCGCTCCGGGCCTTCACTTCTATACGCTCAACCAGGCTGAACCGACGTTGCGACTGTGGAAGAACCTCGGCCTGCCGGTCTCGCACGGCCCCGGCACCGACTCGTGACGCTAGCATCCCCACTGCGTGGGGCCCCTGCACGCTACTCGCGACGCCGCCTTCACTTCTATACGCTCAACCAGGCTGAACCGACGTTGCGACTGTGGAAGAACCTCGGCCTGCCGGTCTCGCACGGCCCCGGCACCGACTCGCCGTAACGGCGGGATCACGCGCGGCACAGCGTCGCGCGCCACCCATGTCCGCGTAAGATCACGATATGCAACTGGTCCGCATCCTCGACTTCATTGGCGTCGGCGTCTTTGCCATATCCGGCGCGCTCGCGGCCGGGCGCAAGCGACTGGATGTGGTTGGCGTCATCGCCATTGCCACGGTCACGGCAATCGGCGGCGGCACACTGCGCGATCTGCTGATGAACCGGACGATTTTCTGGTTCGTCGATCCGGCGTATCTGATCGCGATCCTCGTCGCCGCGATGTTGACGATGTTTTATGTGCGCTACCGACACCCGCCCGAACGCCAGCTCGACATTGCCGATGCGATCGGGCTGGCGATGTTCTCCATCTCGGGCGCGCGCATCGCCGAGCGCGGTGAACTGCCGGAGTTGATCGTCATCATGATGGCGGTGATCACCGGCACCTTTGGCGGCGTGCTGCGCGACGTGCTCTGCAACGAAATCCCGATGATCCTGCAGCGCGGCCGCATCTACGCGAGCGCCGTGGTGGCCGGCGCGACGCTGTATGTGGTCGCGCAGCACCTCGGCCTCGATCGTGATGCGGCGAGCTACCTGGGCATGGGCACGATCGCCGGGCTGCGTCTGGCCGCGATCTGGTGGGACCTGCGCCTGCCAGTGTTCGATCTCGACCATCATCAGAAGCGCCGATGAAGAAGCGCCGCGGCCCGCGCCTGTTGCTGTGGTTGCTGCTCGCCGTGCTCGCGGTGACGGTACTGCCGGTCGGCCTGCTGCGCTTTATTCCGCCGCCGACCAGCTCATACATGCTGCAAAGCCCGGTCAAACCGGTGCGCTATCACTGGGTGCCGCACGAGCGGATCAGCAAGCTGGCAGGCCGCGCCGTGATCGCCTCGGAAGACCAGAAGTTTTACGACCACAAGGGTTTCGATATCGAGGCGATCGAGAAGGCGCGCGAGCACAACAAGCACTCGAAGCGCACGCGCGGCGCATCGACCATCAGCCAGCAGACCGCGAAGAATTTGTTCCTGTGGCCGGGCGGCGGTTATTTTCGCAAAGGCATCGAAGCCGGCTACACGATCCTGATCGAAGCACTGTGGCCGAAGCAGCGCATTCTCGAGGTCTATCTCAACATCGCCGAATTCGGTCCCGGCATCTACGGTATCGAGGCGGCGTCGCAGGCCTACTTCCATCATTCGGCGGCAAAGCTGTCGCCGACCGAAGCCGCGCATCTGGCATCGGTACTGCCGAGCCCGCGGCACTGGAGCGTCACGCATCCCGGCAGCTATGTGCAGCGCCGCGTCGGCTGGATCGTCGGCCAGATGGGCTTTGGCCGTCACAAACCGGACACCGAACCGGAACCGGACATTCCGGATGAGTTGCAGCAGCAGATCGACGCCGACGATGGCGTGACCGCGCCGGTCGAGTCGTCGCTGCCAATGCCGGCACCCACCGTGCACGACGACCATGGCACGCGCCAGCCGCTGCTGCCGGACGACGAGCCGGAAGCCTTGCCGTCGACGCTGCCGCCGCCCGCCAATCCGGCATTGCCAGATGATGCGACGGACAACGGCACACCGCCGCAGCCACTCGTCCCCGAGCCGGCCGCGACCGAGCCGCAATAGTCAGCGCACGGCGTCCGGCGCGATGTGGATCAGCGGCGACGGCAACCGCTCTCCGCTGATCCACAGGCCGCCATCGTCGGCCCAGCACAAGGCCTCGTAGAGCGCCTGCGGCGGCGCCGCGGTGCGCGGAATCCGCGCGATGCGCGGCGCCCGCTTGAGCGCCTCCTGCCACGACTCACCAGGCTCGCGAGTGAACACCATCCAGTGCGTCGACGTCAGCATCGCCAGATGCAATCCATCGTCCGACAAATCCATTGCAGTGACCGCACCGCGGTAGTGCCGCGCACCCAGGGTCTCGACCGGCGTCGGCGGCTCCGGCCACCAATCCGGCAGCGTCGCGATGGGCTGCGCGAGCTGCTGATCGGGGCCGTTCAGTGCCAACCGATAGAGCTGGACCGGCGGTCGCTGCTTTTGCAGCAACAGGATGTCGCCGGCAGCGGCGTCGATCGCCAGCGCCTCGACATCCTGCGCACCATCGGGGTAACGGAAACGGATCGTCCGTGGTGGCGATGCGCGGATGGCGCCAGGCAGCGGCTCCGGCAGCAACAGCACCTCAACTTGCGCACGCAACGAAAAATTGTCGCCGGTATCGGCAATCGCCAGATACGGGGCTCCGCGCCACCGAAAGCTGGCAATGTCTTCCCAGTCACGCGCCTCTGCGCCGTCAATCTCGACACGCTGTTGCACCTGCCCCTGAAGGTCGATCGCGAACAGTCGCGATGGGTTGCCACTATCGTTGTGCACCCAGAGGCGTTGCGGGACTGTCAGCGAACGGGCGCAACCTGATAGTTCGGCAATGTCCGGATCGACGACGCGTGGCACGATCGTCGACGCGGCAGCAAGCGGACCGGCGAATCCGAGCAGAATCAACGCACCTGCACATCTCAAGATCTTTCGCAAGCATCAAACCTGTTTCGTGATTTCACTTTAGCTTTACGCTCTAATGAACTATGGATAAAGGTAAATTCAGACTTTGCCCACAGTAGTTGTGGATATCTTTGTGCACAATAAGCGGGAGACACTCATAAGTCACCGTAATCGTGCCGATTTTTGCTCGCGGGCCAGTTTGTGTTCAGGTCAATTTAAATAATGGAATCATTAACTTGAGAAAATTCTGCATGTTTTTGACAGAAAAATGTCGCTGCCAAGCGGTCCGTCGCTGCCGGCGCCTCGCCACTGTGTATAAATGCCGCAACGCAACGTGATTCCACCGCCTCTGTCAAGCCTTTGTCGAAGCCAATGACGACGCCCTCAAACCTGCCGACGGTCCTGTGCATTTCCGGACATGATCCAGCCGGCGGCGCCGGCATTCATGCCGATCTTGAAGCCGTGGCCGCGCAGGGCGCACATGCGTTGACCGTCATCACCGCGCTGACGGTGCAGGACAGCGGCAATGTCTATCGCGTCGAGCCGGTCGCCGCGCCTTTGCTGGTCGAACAGCTTCAGCGCTTGTGCGCCGATAGCCAGATCGCGGTGGTCAAGCTCGGTCTGCTCGGAAATGCACCGCAGGTCGCAGTGATCGCCAATCTTCTTCGACAACTCAGGGTTCCGGTGATCTGTGACCCGGTGTTGCGTGCCGGTGGCGGAACCGATCTGGCGGCAAACGCGACCGTTGCGGCACTGCGCGCCGAATTGTTTCCCCTGATCGACCTGCTGACGCCGAATGCGGCCGAAGCGCGGCGTCTGGTGCCGCAGGCCACCGACCTGAGTAGCGCTGCGGCCGCGCTGTGCGCCGAAGGCTGTCGCCAGGTGCTGGTGACGGGCGGCGACGAACCCGGCGGCAGCCAGGTGACCAATCATTGGCGGATGCACAACGGCGAGCTGCGCGAATTTCATTGGTCGCGGCTGCCGGCGGCGTTTCACGGCGCCGGCTGCACGCTGGCGTCGGCGATCGCCGGCCGCATCGCGATCGGCGAGGACTGGGCGCCCGCCATCGAACAGGCGCAGCGCTACACGCATACCGCCTTGTCGCGCGCCTGTCGCACGGGCCGCGGCCGTCTGATTCCGCGGCGCAGTCAATGAACGCTTCGCTGCGCGGCCTTTACGCGATCACGCCCGACGCACTGGTGCGCGAGCCCGCGCGTCTGCTCGACGCCGTCTCTGCCGCGGTCAGCGGCGGCGCGCAGCTGATCCAGTACCGCGACAAGTGCAACGCGGCAAGCGAGCGTCTTGCACTGGCACATGCGCTGGTGCATCGCTGTCACATGGCCGGCGCAAGACTGATCATCAACGACGATGCTGAACTGGCCGCCGCGGTCGGTGCCGACGGCGTGCATCTGGGCAGCACGGACGGCTCATTGGCAGCGGCACGCGAATGCCTCGGCCCACAAGCGCTGATCGGTGCGACCTGCGGCAATTCTCTGGAGCGCGCGCGCGCCGCGCTGGCAACAGGCGCCGACCACGTCGCGTTCGGCCGCTTTTTCGCGTCGACGACCAAGCCTGATGCACCTCCGGCCGAGCTACAGACGCTGACGCTCGCCAAACGCGAACTTGGCGCGGTGATCTGCGCGATCGGCGGCATCACGCCGGACAACGGCGCACAGGTGATCGCGGCGGGTGCCGATCTGATCGCCGCGGTCGACGGCGTGTTCGGCAGTGCCCATATCGAGGCGGCGGCGCGCGCATACGCCGCACTATGGTCAGGCACGACGACGCGCATCCCTTAGAATCGCCCTTTCCGTCAGCCGATTCTCAATACCCCGCCACATGACGAGTTCCGCAACGCTGTTCGAACGCGCGCAGAAAACCATTCCCGGCGGCGTCAATTCGCCGGTTCGCGCATTTCGCGCCGTCGGCGGCACGCCACGCTTCATTGCTTCCGCGGATGGCGCGTACCTTGTCGATGCCGAGGGCCAGCGTTACATCGACTACGTCGGCTCCTGGGGACCGATGATCACCGGCCATCAGGACCCGGATGTGATCGGCGCCATCGAGCGTCAACTCCACGTCGGCGTTTCATACGGCGCGCCGACCGAGCTCGAAATCGAAATGGCCGAGCTGCTGTGCGCACGCGTGCCGGGACTCGACATGGTGCGCATGTGCAATAGCGGCACCGAGGCGACGATGTCGGCCTTGCGCCTCGCGCGCGGCGCGACGGGCCGCGATTTCATCATCAAGTTCGAAGGCTGCTACCACGGCCACGGTGACGCGCTGCTGGTCAAGGCCGGCTCCGGTCTGCTGACGTTCGGCGTGCCGACTTCGCCCGGCGTGCCCGCCGATCTGGCCAAGTACACGCTGACCGCCGACTACAACGATCTGGCGTCAGTCGAAGCCTTGTTCCGCGACCATGCCGGCGAGATTGCCGCGGTGATCCTCGAACCGGTCGCCGGCAACATGAACTGCGTGCCACCGGTCGACGGCTTTCTCCAGGGCCTTCGCGCGCTATGCACGCGCGAGGGCGCGCTGATGGTGGTCGACGAGGTGATGACCGGTTTTCGCGTCGGCCCGCGTGGCGCCTGCGGCCTGTACGGCATCGAGCCGGATCTGATCACGCTCGGCAAGATCATCGGCGGCGGTCTGCCGGTCGGCGCGTTCGGCGGCAAGCGCGCGGTGATGGAAAAGCTCGCACCACTCGGCCCGGTCTATCAGGCCGGCACGCTGTCCGGCAATCCGCTGGCGATGAGCGCGGGCCTGGCGATCCTGCGCAAGCTGGCCGATGCGGCGCTGTATGCACGTCTCGAAACGAGCACAGCAACCCTGCTCGCCGGCCTGCGCGAACGCGCAAGCGCCGCCGGCGTCGCGTTCACGACCACGCAAGTCGGCAGCATGTTCGGCTTGTACTTCAACGATGCCAAACACATCACCAGCTACGCCGACGTGATGCGCAGTGACGCCGAATGCTTCAAACGTTTCTTCCACGCGATGCTGAAACGCGGCGTTTATCTGGCCCCCTCGGCATTCGAGGCCGGTTTCGTCTCGACGCGCCACGGCGATGACGAGATCGTCCGCACGCTGGATGCCGCAGCCGAGGCTTTCGCCGAAGCGAAATGACGGAAGCGCTGCACAGCCTGCTCGCCTGGATCAATGCCCATCCCAACGATGCGCTCTGGCTGCTGTTCGCTGTCACGCTGACCGACTCGCTGTTCATCATCGGCGCGTTCATCCCCGCCGCGCTGCCGCTGTTCGCGATCGGTGCCCTGGTCGCACTGGGTTCGCTGGAGCTGTGGCCGACCTTGCTGATTGCAACCGCTGGCGCACTGCTTGGCGACTGCATCAGTTTCTGGCTCGGCCATCGCTACGGTGAACGGCTGTTCAACGCCCGCTTCTTCCAGAAGCATCCCGAACTGGTCGGCAACGGCCGGCGTTTCTTCCTGAAGCATGGTCCGTACAGCATCCTGCTGGCGCGCTTTCTCGGACCGCTGCGCGCGGTGACACCGTCACTGGCTGCCGCATCGGGCATGCGCTTCTGGCTGTTCGCCTGCACCGATGCCATCGCCGCATTCGCCTGGGTCTGCGCCTTCATCATGCCCGGCGTCGCCTTCGGTGCTTCGCTGGGCCTCGCCGCTGAAGTCGCGGGTCGCCTCGCCACGCTGCTGCTGCTGCTGATCGTCGGCACTTGGGCAGTGCTGTGGCTGGCGATCGCATTCGCGCGCTGGGTCAGCCGCAAGACCACGCAGTGGTTGCCGCACTTGCTGGAATGGAGCCGCGCCAACCGTCGTCTCGGTCGCTACGGGCTGGCGCTGATCGACGACGAGCTGCCGGAAACCCCGGCGCTGTTCGTGCTCGCACTCTTGCTGTTGCTGTTCGCCGGCATCCTCCTGTATCTGGTCGCCGGTGCGCATCTGCATCCTTATCCGCTGCGGCTCGACGCAGCGGTTTTCCAGGGTCTGCGCGATCTGCATACCCCGCTTGGTTTCACGTTGGCGCGTCGCCTCCAGCAGATCGGCGAATGGCACGTCTACGTGCCGGTCGCGCTGGTCAGCTTCGTCACCCTGATTGCGCTCGGCAAGCCGCGTGCGGCGGCACACTGGATCGCCGCGCTGGCGTTCGGTGGCGCGATCGCACTGGGGCTGTACGCGATTCCGCTGCTGCCACCGCCATTCCATTATTTCGGCACCTCGCTGCCGAATGCCGCACATGGTCGCGATCTGGTGTTGGCCTCCGTCACCTACAGCTTCCTGCCGGTCCTGCTCGGCACCGCCAGCCGGCCAGCATCGCGGACGCTGCTTTACGCGATCAGCGCGCTGCTGCTGCTGCTGGTGGTGTTTGCGCAGCTCTATCTCGGCGTGCAGTGGTTCAGCACCGCGCTGCTGTTGCTACTGTTCGGTCTGGCCTGGACCGCGCTGCTGGGCCTGGGTTATCGCTGGCATCAGCCGGAGAAGCTGCCGGTCGCGCAGGTGCTGCCGTTGATCGCACTGAGCTTTTTCATTGCGCTGGCCTTGCAGTGGTATCCACTGGGCGGCTCGTCCGTGAAGGTGCCGACCGCCGAGTACAGTTTGAGTCCGGCACAGTGGAAAACCGCGCATGGCACGCACCGTTTTCCGACGCAGCGTCAGGATTCCGCGGGTCGCGCGCGCCAGCCATTCACGCTGCAATGGGCCGGTGAACTATCGTCGGTTCGCGCGCACCTCAACGCCGCCGGCTGGCAGGCGCCCGTGCCACTGGGGCCCGGCCAGGTGCTGCACTGGCTGACGAGCTCGGCAACGATCGCCGAGCTGCCGGTGATGCCCCAGGTCAACGGCGGCGAGCATCCGGCGCTGGTGCGACGTCTGCCAATCAATGATCATCAGCAATACTTCCTGCGGCTGTGGCCTTCGCACATCCGTCTCGACGATGGCCGCCCGATCTGGGTCGGCAGTGTCATGCTGCAGGAGTCGCGCAGTTTCCATCGCATCCTGCGCTATCCCGTCGCGATCGACTTCCATCCGTCGCTGGCGCCGCTACTCGCCAATCTTCCCGACACGCAGCATCAGATCATCGGCCCGATCTGGCTGCTCTGGTAAAACGCCTCCATGTCTGATTCCACTCCTCCCGCAGGCGGCATGCTAGGCAAGCTGCGTACGCGTCTCAACAAGGGCGATTCGTGGCTGACGCGTGATCTCTCGACGCTGTTCAGCGCCGACAAGCTGACGCCCGACGCGCTCGAAGAGATCGAGACACGCCTGCTGCTGGCGGACGCCGGCATCGACGCCACCGAGTGGCTGATGGAGCGTCTGCGCAACGAGGTCAATGCCGGCCGCGTCAAGAATCCGAAGCAATTGCGCGCGGCGCTGCGCAAGTCCCTGGTCGAACTGCTGGCACCGATTGCCAAGCCGCTGCAGATGCCGGCTTTCGTCAAGCCGTTCATCCTGTTCGTCGCCGGCGTCAACGGCGTCGGCAAGACCACGACCATCGGCAAGCTGGCGGCGCGCTACAAGGGCGAAGGCAAGCGCGTGCTGCTGGCGGCCGGCGACACTTTCCGCGCCGCCGCCGTGCAGCAACTGGAAACCTGGGCGCAGCGCAGCGGCGTGGCGATCCACTCGCAGGGCGAAGGCGCCGATTCGGCGAGCGTGATTTTCGACGCCGTGCAAACGGCGAAGTCACGCGACTTCGATCTGGTGATCGCCGACACCGCCGGCCGTCTGCACACGCAGGCGCATCTGATGGACGAGCTACGCAAGATCAAGCGCGTCGTTCAGAAACACGATCCGTACGCCCCGCACGAAGTGCTGCTGGTGGTGGACGCGACCACCGGTGGCAATGCGCTGACGCAGGCCGTGCAATTCCACGAAGCGATCGGCCTCACCGGTCTGGTCATCACCAAGTTGGATGGCACTGCGAAGGGCGGTATTCTGCTGGCGATCGCGCGTCGGCTGGCATTGCCGGTCCGCTTCATCGGACTCGGAGAGGCGCTTGATGACCTGCAGGTCTTCGATGCCGAAGCTTATGCAGATGCGCTCATTGGGGAGTGAGAGATGCGCAAGCACACGCAGCTGGCATCGGAATTGATGCCAGCATGAATTCAGCAACGCCCGACATCATCCGTTTCGATGGCGTGTCCTACCGCTATCCAGGCAGCAAGGATGTGCTCTGCGACGTGAGCTTCTCGATCCAGCAGGGCGAGATGCTGTACGTCACCGGACCGAGCGGCGCCGGCAAGACCACGTTGCTGCGCTTGATCGCTGCGCTCTGCCGGGCCAGTCGCGGTCAGATCGTGGTGATGGGCCAGAATCTGTCGGTCCTGAAGAACCGCCGCATTCCGGCGTATCGCCAGCGCATTGGCCTGGTGTTCCAGAATTTCAATCTGCTGTACGACCGCACCGTGTTCGACAACGTCGCGCTGCCGCTGGTCGTGCGCGGCTACACCCACAGCGATATCGGCCGCCGCACGCGCGCCGCACTCGATGCGGTCGGTCTGCTCGGTCGCGAAAGATCCTTGCCGCTGACCTTGTCCGGAGGCGAGCAACAGCGCGTCGGCATCGCCCGCGCGATCGTCACCAAGCCGGCGCTGATCCTCGCCGACGAACCGACCGGCAATCTCGATCCGGAAATGGCGCTCGACGTGATGCGCGGCTTCCAGCGTTTCAACGAAGCCGGCGTGACGGTGATGATCGCCACGCACGCAATCGACATCATCGAGGCGCTGCCGCATCGCATCATCCACCTCGAACACGGGCAGATCACCGACAAGCTGCCGGTCGCCGCGTCACGGCTCGGAGACCCGCATGGCACTCGTTGAAGCGGGAATGGAAAGGCCGGGCCTGATGACGCGCGTCGGCCAGGAACATG
>DATCXY010000231.1:0-4090 GCA_036570585.1 Solimonas sp.
CCGTCGCTGAACCTCGGCGCCAGCGTCGGCTATTCCAGCTTCGACAGCAGCGACTGGTTCAAGGCATCGAATCTGTTCTGGGCGATCGGCCCCAGCCTCGCGCTCGACCTGTTCAACGGCGGCCTGCGTGAAGCGCAAGTCCGCCAGGCCCGCGCCGCACTCGACGAAGCCGGTGCCGACTACCGCGCCGTCGCCCTTCATGCGTTCGCGCAGGTCGAAGACAATCTGACGATCCTCGATCGCTATCGCGACGCCGCCGCCGACCAGGCGCAAGCCGTCGACGCCGCGCAGAAAGCGCTCGACTACTCGATGACGCGCTACCGCCAGGGCGCCGTGAACTATCTCGATGTCACCGTCGCGCAGACCGCCGCACTGCAAACCCGGCGCGACCAGCTCGCACTGGAAACCGGCCGCCTGCGCGCGAGCGTCGCGCTGATTCGTGCGCTCGGGGGCGGTTGGCAGGTCGGGGATGATCCGGTAACGGCGACGGCCGATCCAGAGGCTGAGGCGCCGAAGTAAACGCCGGCAGCGGCAGCGGCAGCGGCAGCGACAGCGACAGCGGGCGATGGTTCGTGGCGGCAGCATCCCTGATTTCCCGATCTCACACTGAGCTCTCCCCCCAGCGAGCGGGGGTCATGCCCCTGTCGACAGCGGGGATTGAGTGAAGAGAACGGCACCCATCCGCGTTCCAATCGGAGATTTTTCCATATTTTCCGATTTTTTATACATTCTTTATACACATCCCTCGGGCGGTGGAACACTCGTGGAACCGGCGCTCCAGACCGCCCACCCCGGCCGCATCAGGATCGGCCGCGCCACGCCGAAATCGAGGCAGCGCTAAGTGTCTGTTTCATCCCGGCATTCGGACATTTGTCCCATATTTGCCCACAGCTTGTGCAGCGTTCGCACACCACTTCAACACAAGCCCTAGGGGTCACAGATAAATTTAGCCACAAGATATGGGAAAAAGCGGTTGACGCTTACCGGATCGGAGCCTAGTCTTGTGGGACTGCCACGCGTCACCCCGCCCCAGGAAATAAAAGCGGTCGGGACGCGTGACGCCAGATCTCGATTCGCAGCACAGGGGACGTCCAAAAATGCTTACTCAAAACACCACGTCGGCCGATCCGCGCCGCGTCCCGCCGGAAACCCAGGTCAGCACCGCGGAAGTCGCGGCGACCGCCCCCGGTGGCATCAAGGTCATCCGCCGCAACGGCAAGCTGACCAGCTTTGACGCCAGGAAGATTTCAGTTGCCGTCACCAAGGCGTTTCTCGCCGTCGAAGGCGGCGCCGCCGCCGCGTCCGCTGCGGTGCGCTCGAAGGTCGAGGCGATCACCGAGCAGGTCGAGTCGGCGCTGACCCGCCATCTGGTCGGTGGCGGAACGCTGCATATCGAAGACATCCAGGATCAGGTCGAACTGGCGCTGATGCGCGCCGGCGAACACAAGATCGCGCGCGCCTATGTGCTGTATCGCGACGAGCAGGCACGCAAACGCGCCGCCGAAGCCGCGCAGGCGCCGCAGGTGGCGCGCCCGGGCATCAGCGTCAAGCTCGACGACGGCAGCGTGGTCGCGCTCGACGAAGCGCGCATGCGCCGTCTGATCAGTGAGGCCTGTGCCGGCCTGAGCGGCACCGACATCGAGGAAGTCGTCGGCGCCGCGCTGCGCGATCTGTACGACGGCATTTCGGAAACCGAGCTGTCGCAGGCGCTGACGCTGGCCGCCCGTGCACGCATCGAGAAGGAGCCGAACTACACCTACGTTTCGGCACGCCTACTGTGCGACGCGATGCGCCACGAAGCACTGAAGTTCCTCGGCCTGCCGGAAACGCGGCCGACGTTCGAGGAAATGAAAGCGATCTATCCGGACTACTTCCGCGCGTACATCCACAAGGCCGTCGAACTCGAACTGCTCGATCCGAAGCTCGCGCTCTATGACCTCGATGCGCTCGGCAAGGCGCTGCTCACCGAGCGCGACGGCATGTTCGACTACCTCGGCCTGCAGACGCTGTACGACCGCTACTTCATCCACAGCAACAAGACGCGCTTCGAACTGCCGCAGGCGTTCTTCATGCGCGTGGCGATGGGTCTGGCGATGAACGAGATCGACCGCGAAGCGCGCGCGATCGAGTTCTACACGCTGCTGTCGAGCTTCGACTTCATGAGCAGCACGCCGACGCTGTTCAACTCCGGCACGCTGCGTCCGCAGCTGTCGAGCTGCTATCTGACGCAGGTGCCGGACGATCTGCACGGCATCTTCGGCGCGATCCACGACAACGCGATGCTGTCCAAGTTTGCCGGCGGCCTCGGCAACGACTGGACGCCGGTGCGCGGCATGGGCGGCTACATCAAGGGCACCAACGGCAAGAGCAACGGCGTCGTGCCGTTCATGAAGGTCGCCAACGACACAGCGGTCGCCGTCAATCAGGGCGGCAAGCGCAAGGGTGCGGTCTGCGGCTACCTGGAAACCTGGCATCGCGACATCGAGGAATTCCTCGAACTGCGCAAGAACACCGGCGACGATCGCCGCCGCACGCACGACATGAACACGGCCAACTGGGTGCCGGACCTGTTCATGAAGCGTGTCATGGAAGACGGCCAGTGGACGCTGTTCAGCCCGGAAGAAACGCCGGACCTGCATGATCTGATCGGCATCGCGTTCGAGACCAAGTACACCGAATACGAGCGCCTCGCCGACGAAGGCCGCATCAAGAACTTCAAGCGCATGCCGGCCAACAACCTGTGGCGCAAGATGCTGTCGATGTTGTTTGAAACCGGCCACCCGTGGGTCACGTTCAAGGACCCGTGCAATCTGCGCTCGCCGCAGCAGCACGTCGGTGTCGTGCACTCGTCGAACCTGTGCACCGAGATCACGCTGAACACCAAGGCCGACAAGGAAATCGCGGTCTGCAATCTCGGCTCGGTCAACCTGCCGCGTCACATTGGTGCCGATGGCGTGCTCGACCTCGCCAAGCTCGAAAAGACCGTCAACACCGCGATGCGCATGCTCGACAACGTCATCGAGTACAACTACTACTCGGTGAAGACCGCGCGCGACTCCAACATGCGCCACCGCCCGGTCGGGCTCGGCGTGATGGGCTTCAACGACGCGCTCTACAAGAAACGGCTGCCGTACGAATCCGACGCGGCGATCCAGTTCGCCGACGAGTCGATGGAGGCGATCAGCTACTACACGATCCAGGCCTCGGCGAATCTCGCTGTCGAGCGCGGTGCGTATTCGAGCTTCAAGGGCTCGCTCTGGGATCAGGGCATCCTGCCGATCGACTCGATCAAGCTGCTCGCCGACAACCGCGGCCCGTATCTGCAGCAGGACGCCTCGCAGTCCGGTCGCTTCGACTGGGCCGCGCTGCGCACGCAGATCCAGACCACCGGCATCCGCAACAGCAACACGATGGCGATCGCGCCGACCGCGACGATCGCCAACATCACCGGCGTGTCGCAGTCGATCGAGCCGACGTACCAGAACCTCTACGTCAAATCGAACCTGTCCGGCGAGTTCACCGTCGTCAACGAATACCTCGTCAACGATCTCAAGGGCCTTGGCCTGTGGGACGAGGTGATGGCGCACGACCTCAAGTACTTCGACGGCAGCGTGCAGCAGATCGACCGCATCCCGGCCGAGCTCAAGGACATCTACAAGTGCGCGTTCGAGATCGACGCCAAGCGCCTCGTCGATGCCGGCAGCCGCCGCCAGAAGTGGATCGACCAGGCGCAGTCGCTGAACCTGTACATGGCACAGCCGTCCGGCAAGAAGCTCGACGAGCTGTACAAGCACGCCTGGCTGAGCGGTCTCAAGACCACGTACTACCTGCGCACCATGGGCGCGACGCACGCCGAGAAGACCACGATCGAAGACAAGCGCCTGAATGCCGTTGGCAATGCGGGAGCCGGCAGCAGCGCAGCAGCAGCGAAAAAGGCGGCGCCGGCAGCGACGAAGTCATCGTCGGCCGACCCGATCATCCTGCCGACGCTGGAAGCCGGCAGCGGCAGCGCCAAGGTCTGCTCGATCCTCGATCCGGACTGTGAGTCTTGCCAGTAAGCCATGCGTTCACTGCCTGCCTTCAATCCCGT
>DATCXY010000232.1:0-10798 GCA_036570585.1 Solimonas sp.
ATTCTCGGTACCGGCGTCGGCGGTGGCATCGTCGTGCGGGGCGAACTGCTCAATGGCGCGAACGCGATCGCCGGCGAGTGGGGCCACAACCCTCTGCCATGGCCGCAGCCGGGTGAATTGCCGGGCCCCGCCTGCTACTGCGGTCGCCACGGCTGCATTGAAACCTGGATATCGGGAACCGGGTTTGCTGCCGATCACGCGCGCCTCAACGGGGGCCATTGGCGCGGTGAACAGATCGTGCTGGCCGCGGATAGCGGCGATGCGACGGCGCAGGCGAGTGTGGAGCGTTATGAGCAGCGGCTGGCACGGGCGCTCGCACACGTCATCAACGTGCTCGATCCGCAGGTCATCGTGCTCGGCGGCGGCTTGTCGAGCCTGCGTCGCCTGTATCGCACCGTGCCCGGGTTCTGGAAACCCTGGATCTTCTCGGACGATATCCGTACGCGTCTCGTGCAGGCGCAGTTCGGTGATGCCAGTGGCGTGCGCGGTGCCGCCTGGCTGTGGCCGGAGGCAGCGTAGCGGCGCCGTTCAAGTGACGATGCTGCGTCGCTCGCTGAACGCGATGAAGCCACGCACCATGCGATAGACCCACCAGATGCCGAGGCCGATCAGCAACGGAATGCCGATCAGGATCCAGCACAACAGGCCGAACACGAAGCCGAGGCACAGCGTCCACCAGAACGTGCGGATCAAATAGCGATGGTGGCTGCGGATGAATTCGTTCTGCGTTTCAGCGGACTTGATGTAGCTGATGACGAGACTGACGATCGACGCGATGAACGCAGTGAATGGCGAGATCGCCTGTAGAACATAGGCAATCAGCAGTGTCGTACGCTCGGCTTCGTTCGCCGACTGGCCTTCGCTGGCAATTGAATCGCTATCCATCTGCATCGCTCCCGTTCAGGTTTTAGGACCCCAAGGCCACAGAGCCACTTTGACATAAGACGAGCGGGGCGCGCCAAAGGTTTATCGGCGGGCAACAAAAAGGCGGCCAACGCGTCTGCGTCGGCCGCCCCGTCCATGGACGGCTTATTTGTACGCCTTCATGCCGTCGACGATTTCCTGCTTCGCTGCCGCGGCGTCGCGCCAGCCGGCGAGCTTGACCCACTTGCCCTTTTCCAGCGCTTTGTAGCTGCTGTAGAAGTGCTCGATCTCGTTCTTGACGCGCTCCGGCACGTCGGCCAGATCGCGCAGATTGTCGTAGGCGTGGTTCGAGACCTTGTCGACCGGCACGGCGAGCAGCTTGGCGTCGGTGCCCTTTTCGTCGGTGGTGTCGAGCACTGCGACCGCGCGGCACTTGATGACCGAACCGGCGACGACCGGGTGCGGGGTAATGACCAGCACGTCGACCGGATCACCGTCGCCGGACAGCGTCTGCGGCACGTAGCCGTAGTTCGCCGGGTAGCTCATCGCCACGTTCATGAAGCGGTCGACCATCAGCAGGCCCGATTCCTTGTCGACTTCGTATTTGACCGGCGGGCCATAAGCCGGGATCTCGATGACGACGTAGAACTCTTCCGGCGCCTTGCTGCCGGGACCCAGTGTTTCAAAACCCATGTTCGCGTTCCTTGATCTGATGGCGATTTCGACTGCGAGCCGTGGCCCGGCAATTCGGGACGGCGATTCTAACAAATGCACTTCGGACGCAATTGCAAGGGTTTGACGGCCTGAAACCCAGCGGTTACTTTTGCGGGCCCCGCGCCCGGCCGACCGGCTGGCGTCGCGCGTTTGACGTATGCAAGGTCACTCCAAAGATGAGAATTGTATTGCTGGGCGCTCCCGGCTCAGGCAAGGGTACGCAGGGCGAAAAGCTTGTTGCGCACTACGGTATCCCCAAGATTTCCACCGGCGACGCGCTGCGCGCGGCGGTGGCAGCCGGCACCGAGCTCGGCAAGAAAGCCAAGGCGACGATGGACGCCGGGCAGCTGGTGGCCAACGAGATCGTGATCGGCATCGTCGAGGAACGTCTCGGCCAGAGTGACGCGCGCAAGGGCTTCATCCTCGACGGCTTTCCCCGCAATACCGCACAGGCCGAAGTGCTCGACGCGATGCTGGCGCGGCTCGGCCAGCCGGCAGTCGACAAGGCTGTGCATCTGGCGGTCACCGATGAGGAAATCATCAAGCGCCTGCTCGATCGCGCGCACAAGGAAGGCCGCGCCGACGACAAGGAAGAGGTCATCCGGCATCGCATCAAGGTTTACAACGACGAAACCCACCCGCTGCTCGACTATTACGAGAAGCAGGGCAAGGTCGTGACCGTGCAGGGAGTCGGCAGCCTCGACCAGATCTTCACGCGCATCGTAGAGGCGCTGAAGTAGATCGCCGCCTGATGTAAAAAGGCCCGCGCATGCGGGCCTTTTTCCTGCACGGGATGTTCAGAAGAACGCGCGCAGCAAGGCGTCGCCACATTCCTGGCGCCGCCAGCCCTTGAGCACCGGCACCGAGGCTTCAGCGCCGCGCCGCAGTACCTCGATCAGATCGGCACGCGGTGCGAGGTAGCCGGACGGCAGCTGCAGCTCCGCGGCGCGCGCCTGCACGAAATTCTGCAACTCGCGCAAGCGCTGCTTCTGCTCGCCACTGAGCTCGTCATCGGCGAGCAGCTTCGCTGCCGCTTGCTCGCGCGTGACCGCGATCAACGCAAGCAGGCTTTCCCCGTGTCGTTCGACAGTCTTCGGTGGCAGGGTGCCGAGCGCTTCGAGTTGCGCGCGCGAATCGGGCAGGCGCTCGGCCATGCGGTAGATCGCGTCGTCGTCGATGATCCACTTGCGCGGCCGATCGCGGTTCTGTGCCTCGGTCTCCCGCCACGCCGCCAGTGCGGCGGCAACGGTCTGCGCGCGTGCATCCATGCGTGCCAGCCCGCGCAGGCGCTGCCAGGCGTCTTCCGGGCGTGTCACGTAGTGGCTGGCATCAGCAAGCCGGGCGCAGTCTTCGGCGAGCCAGCCGAGACGGCCGGCGGCGGCCAGTTCATCCTGCAGTGCGCCGTAAATGGTTGCCAGGTGCGAGACGTCGGCGGCGGCATAGGCCAGCTCGGCGTCTTTCAGCGGTCGCCGTGCCCAGTCGGTGCGGGACAGACTTTTGTCGAGCGTGATGCCGAGGCGCTTGTCGATCAGGCCGGCATAGCCGATCTGATCGCCGATGCCGAGCAGCGTGGCGGCGATCTGTGTGTCGAACAATGGCTGCGGGCAGTTGCCGCGCAGGCGCACGAGGATTTCCAGGTCTTGCGAGGCAGCATGGAAAACATTGATTGAAGTTGGCGCGTACAGCACGTCGAGCAGCGGCGTGAGATCGTCAAACGCGAGGGTGTCGATGCAGACCGCCCGCTCGGGATCACCGATCTGCACCAGGCACAGCTTTGGGTAATAGGTGTCGACACGCACGAATTCGGTGTCGATGGTCAACCAGGCGCACTGCGCCCAGCGGGCGGCATGAGCGGCGAGGGCTTCGGGAGTCTGGATCAGGGTCGTCATGTGGTTCTGTTCGTCGCGATGGGCGTCTCGGCGCATCGCGCGTGGCGGGCCACTAGAATATCGGGGTTCCTCCTTTTTCGACCACCCATGCTTGCTTCGCTATTCAGCGCCACGCTGCGAATCCTGTTCTTTCGTGCCGGGCCGCAGGACTTTCCGTACGACCCTCGCCTGACCGCGCCGCTGGCGGTCTCGGCGGGGCTCGCCAACGGCCTGATGTTCATGCAGGTGCTGCCGATCGGGGCGGCGCTGGTAATGGCGATCACGATGGTTGGCGGCATGGCACTGGCCACGCGCGCGATCCTGCGCACGCGCCAGCTCGATGCGCGCTATCACCAGACCTTTGCCGCCTTGCTTGCAACCAATGCCGCATTGACGTTTCTGCTGGTGCCATTCTTTGCGCAGATCGCGCCGATGCTGCGCGAACTCGCCAGCCATCCGGAGATGCTTGAACACCCGGAAAGCGTGAAGCTGCCGCCAGGCATCGCCTTCATCATGAACGCGCTGAATCTGTGGAGCTTCGCGGTCACTGCGTCGATCTTCCGTCACGCGGCCAATGTGTCGATGGCCCTGGGATTGTTGATCGCGCTGGTGATCGCGGTCGGCTTGCTGTTCTTCGTCGCGTTCGCCGGCTCGTTCGCGGGCATGCTGTTCGGTGCTGGCGGCTGAGCCGCGACATGCGCATCCATATCCTCGGCATCTGCGGCACCTTCATGGCCGGCATCGCGGCGATCGCGCGCGAAGCCGGTCATACGGTCACCGGTTCCGACGCCAATGCCTGGCCGCCGATGTCGACGCAGCTCGAAGCGCTCGGCATCACGCTCATGCAGGGCTACGAGCCGGCGCATCTGCAGCCGGCACCGGACATGGTCGTGGTCGGCAATGTCGTGACGCGCGGCAACGCGGCGATGGAGTACGTACTCAACGAAGGCTTGCCATATACCTCCGGGCCACAATGGCTGGCCGAAAATGTGCTGCAGGGCCGGCATGTGCTGGCGGTGGCCGGGACGCACGGCAAGACCACGACCTCGGCGCTGCTGGCCTGGTTGCTCGAACACGCGGGACTGGCGCCGGGCTTTCTGGTCGGTGGCGTGCCACAGAATTTCGGCATCTCGGCGCGGCTTGGCACCTCAAAGTACTTCGTCATCGAAGCCGACGAATACGACACGGCGTTTTTCGACAAGCGCAGCAAGTTCGTGCACTACCGTCCGCGCACGGTCATTCTCAACAACCTTGAGTACGACCACGCCGACATCTTTCCGAATCTGGCGGCGATCGAGCGTCAGTTTCATCATCTGGTGCGCACCGTGCCCGGCCGCGGCCGGATCGTCGTCAACGGCCATGACGACAATCTCGCACGCGTGCTCGAACAAGGGTGCTGGAGCGAGCGCGTGTCGTTCGATGTGCCGACCGGCTGGCACGCGGTCGGTGAACCGCAGGCGTTCGAGCTGTTTGTTGGTGAACAGTCGTTTGGGGCCGTGCAATCGCCGCTGGCCGGGCGCCACAATCAGGCAAATACGCTGGCGGCATTCGCAGCTGCACATCATGTCGGCGTGGCGATGCCGAAACTGATCGAGGCGCTGGCGGGCTTTCACAGTGTGAAGCGGCGGCTGGAGAAGATCGGTGAGGTGCGCGGCGTCGCGGTGTACGACGATTTCGCGCATCACCCGACCGCGATCGCAACCACCATCGACGCACTGCGACGTGCCGGTCCGGGCCGCATTCTGGCGGTGCTGGAACCGCGCTCGAACACCATGCGGCTCGGCACGCACGCGCGTGAACTGGCTGGCAGCCTGAGCGATGCCGACCGCTGCTTTGTCTACGCGCGACCGGACCTGAAATGGGATGCGGCTTCAGCGCTGGCCGGTGTCGGCACGCGCCTGCATATCGCCAGCGAGCTTGACGCACTGATCACGGCGATCGTGCGCGACGCGCAGGATGGCGATCGCGTGCTGGTGATGTCGAACGGGGACTTTGACGGCATTCACGGCAAGCTGCTGCAGCGACTGCGAGCGTGAGCGCTAGCGGATACGCTTGACCTTGACGCGCGCGTTGAGCCCGTCAATGCGCAGGTAGTAGGCGCCGAACATGCCCTTTTCGAGGGTGACCTGCGAATTCATCGCTGGCCGGTAGTAGGCGCTGTGATCGTCAACCACTTGCCAGATCTGGCCGTTATCGAGCGCGAAGCGTGTTTTCGGTTCCCAGCCTTCGAAGTTGCCCTTGATGTGCGCCTGGATCGTGTCCGGCGCCTTCGACTTGTCCTTGGCGCTGCGCGGCAGCTGCTCGGCGCCGAAATCGTGTGCAGCGGTGGTCGCGGCTGCGGGCGGCGGCGTGGCGGCATCGGCTGATGCTGCGCCGCTGCGGCCAAGCGCGGCGTCATAGCAGGCGAGCCGCTGCGCATCGCCATTCACCGCGATGCAATCGTGCGGATCGGCGGCGAACGCGGGCGCGATGACATACAGCGACAGCGCGGTGAATGACATCCGCAGCGCCGCGCGCATCATCACGCCCGCGCGTGCAGGACGTGTTCGGCCTGCAGATCGGCGTGGTAGCTCGAACGCACCATCGGTCCGCTGGCGACGTGCGAGAAGCCCATCTGTTCGCCGACCACGCGCAGGCGATCGAACTCGTCCGGCGTCACGTAGCGCGCGACCGGCAGATGATTCTTCGACGGTTGCAGGTATTGGCCGAGCGTCAGCATGTCGACGTCGTGCGCACGCAGATCGCGCATGACGTCTTCGATTTCCGCAATCGTCTCGCCGAGGCCGAGCATCAGGCCGGATTTGGTCGGTACGTTCGGATGCATGCCCTTGAAGCGCTTGAGCAGATCAAGGCTCCACTGGTAATCGGAGCCGGGACGCGCCTGTTTGTAGAGTCGCGGGATCGTTTCGAGATTGTGGTTGAAGACGTCCGGCGGGTTGTCCTTGAAGATCGTCAGCGCCGGGTCCATGCGACCGCGGAAATCCGGCACCAGCACTTCGATCGTCAGCGTCGGCGAGAGCTTGCGCGACTCCTGGATGCAGGACGCGAAGTGTCCGGCACCGCCGTCCTTCAGATCGTCGCGATCGACGCTGGTGATGACCACGTAACGCAGGCCCATGTCGCGGATCGTCTCGGCGAGATGGCGCGGCTCGTCGGCATCCAGCGCATTCGGCCGGCCGTGCGCAACATCGCAGAACGGGCAGCGACGTGTGCAGATGTCGCCCATGATCATGAACGTCGCGGTGCCCTTGCTGAAGCACTCGCCGAGGTTCGGACAGGCCGCTTCCTCGCAGACCGTGTGCAGCTTGGCGGTGCGCAGGATGTCCTTGATGCGCGCGACTTCCGGCGTGCCCTGCGACTTGGCGCGAATCCAGGTCGGCTTGCGCAGCGGCGCGGTGGTCGCCTCGATCTTGATCGGGATGCGCGCCATCTTTTCGGCGCCGCGCAGCTTCTCGCCCTGGACGATGGGCTTGACGGCGGGGCGTTCGCCCGGCGCCGCGGAATTGGGGGGAATAGCGCTCATTGCAGCTCCGCTGAACAGGCGCACATTGTACCCCCGCTATTTCATGGTGGCGCCGCACGACTCAGGAGGCCGCCGCCATCGTCGCCCGCTTCCGTCGTCGCGCTCCGAAATGACGGTGCCAATACGTGCTCGATCGCGGCCTGGGCCGAGTCGGCGAGTGTGGTGCGCTCGCAGCCTCGGGCATCAATGGGCGGGCAATAGGTAATGTCGGCGTCGATCCTCGGTGCGCGCAGTAGGCGCAGGACGTGGCGCAGCAGGTCGTCATCGCCGACAAACGGCGCCAGATCGCGACCATCGACCGGGTGGTAGCGCAGTGCAATCGGCTGGACCTTGCACCGTGCTTCGATCGCCGCCGCGAACATTCGCCCCTGAAAGCGTCGCATGTTCCGGCCGTCACTGGTGGTGCCTTCGGGGAATAGAGCGACGCTGCCGCCATCGCGCAGATAGGTGGCAAGACGATCTACCAGTCGCGGCGCATCGCCCTTGCCGCGACGCAGATAGAAACTGCCGGCGGCGGAGGCGAGCCAGCCGGCCAGCGGCCAGTCGCGGATTTCCGCCTTGGCGACGAAGCGCACCGGCTCGCAGGCGTTGATGATCGAAATGTCGAGCCAGGAAATGTGATTGGCGACACTCAGATGTGTGCTCGCCACTGGCTGGCCGTGACGTCGTACCCGAACGCCGAGGACGCGCAGCAATCCGCGGTGCCAGCTGCCCGCCAGCCGCGCACGATTCAGAAGGTCGAACGGATCGACACTCGCGACCAGAGCCATCAACAAGCCAATCAGCAGGTGCGCGATCGCCAGCGTGCCTCGCAACAGGGCGCGCGTCATGGTGGGCAGATGTTCCCGCATCAGCGCATGCTGGCGGCGTAACCCGGCGCGGTGCTGTTCTGATGACGGGCCTGACCGAGGAAGTGCCGCGTGTAGCGCGGATTCAGATCGCTGACGTTGAGCAGCATGAACACGTCGGCGCAATTGATGTCGCGATCCCAATACGCTTCGCCGCAGGCTTTCGCGCCAAGGCTGAGATAGGCCTTCAGCAACGGCGGCAGCTTCGGTTTTTCCGTGATGCGGCGGTCCGCGGCTGGCAGCGGAATGAACGGCCGCACATGCTGGTAGGCCGGTGCCAGATGCTGGCTGCGGATCTGTTCGAGGATCGCGTGCGCGCTGGCGCCGCCATCGCGCAGATCGATCGACGCGCAGCCGAACAGATAGTCGTAGCCGTGATTGACGATGTAGCTGGCGATGCCCTGCCAGAGCGTCGCGATCACCGCGCCGCTGCGGTACTCGGCGGCGACGCAGGTGCGGCCGATTTCCATCATGCGACCGGGCAGCGAGTCGAGCATCGCCAGATCGAATTCGCCGGACGAATAGAAACCGCCGGCGCCCGGTGCGCGCTCGCCGGTGAGGATGCGGGTGCAGGCGACGATGCGCCCGGACTCCGCCTCGCAGACCATCAGGTGGCGGCAGAAGCGATCGAACTGATCGTGGTCAAGGCCGGCTTCGCCGCCATCGATCGCGGCGCCGAGCTCGCCGGCAAAAACCTCGTAACGCAGATGCTGCGTCGCGCGGATCTCGGCGTCGGTCTCGGCCAAGCGAACTTCAAATCGCAGACTTCGCGGCAAATCACCATCAATACGTGTCGACATGCGTCACTCCTTTTCGGATGGACGCCAATCTATGAAGCCGGCATTGAATCGATGTGACGGTGGCATGACCGGTCCGTGACAGCGGACAAGTCGCACAATGATTTCGGCGGTTGACGATCACCAGGAAATGCGGGATCGAGACCGCAATCGATCGGCTGCTGCGAGGGCGCTATTCGGGCGCGAACCACCCCGGATGCGCATCGTCCGTCGTCCACAACCGCCGATGCAGATGCGCGAGGGCGACCGCATCGAGCAGCAGCTGATTGCGTTCGCTTTCCTTCAGCGTCGCCGGATCTTTGCGTGCCGCCGCGTCGGCGAGATTGCGCAGACGACGCTGTGAGCTTTCATGCGCGAGTTTGCGATGGCGACCGACCAGACTGAGCAGGGCGTTGGCGGCGGGCTCGCGCGCGACGCGCACGAAATCCGGATAGCGTGGTGCGCGCCGCAGGCCAGCTTTCAGCGCACGCAGCTCGCGCGGTGTGATGGACTCTTCGGGAATCAGGAACAGGCGTGCGCTGCGCGTCCACACGCCGATCGCGCGTCGTGAACTCCATACCGAGAGCGGAATCGCGATCACCAGACTGCCGGCGACCGGCAGCAGCCACCACAGGAAGTGCGGATTGAGCCAGTACACCAGGCCCAGCCACGCGAGACCCAGCAGCGTACCGCCACCATGGCGGATCGCGGCCTGGCTCCACGGCGTGGCGGTGTCGTCGCGTGGCGGCGATTTCCAGACGACTGAAATTCCGAGCAGCGCCGAGACCACGTACTGCGTGTGGAACAGCATGCGGATTGGCGCGAGCAGCGCCGAGAACAGCATTTCGATGATCAGGCTGATGAACAGTCGCAGGCGTCCGCCATAGGGACGGACGACCTTGTGCTGCACGATCAGCAGCAGCGCCGCGAGCAGCTTGGGCAGGAACAGCAGGGTCATGGTGCCGGCGAACAGACGAACCGCCCATTCCGGATGCCACTCCGGCCAGCTCGGGAACAGCTGGTATGGCTCGGTGAAATAGGTCGGTTCGGTCTTCATGAAGACGAACAGCAATGCCGTCGACAGCGCCAGGAACAGAAACCACAGCGGTGCCGACAGATAGGCCATCACGCCGGTCATGAACACCGCGCGATGCGCGGGATGCAGGCCGCTGGTGAAGAACAGTTTGAAATTCTGCAGATTGCCCTGGCACCAGCGCTGGTCACGCTTGAGTTCGTCGAGCAGCGTCGGCGGCATTTCTTCGTATGAACCGGGCAGATCGTAGGCGATCCACACACTCCAGCCAGCGCGGCGCATCAGCGCGGCCTCGACGAAGTCGTGCGAGAGGATTTCACCGGACAGGCCGCCGCGGCCGGGCAGGCGACCGAGCGCGCAGTGCTGCATGAACGGGGCAACGCGGATGATCGCGTTGTGGCCCCAGTAGTGCGATTCGCCGAGCTGCCAGAAATGCAGGCCGGCGGTGAACAGCGGACCGTAGACGCGCGTCGCGAACTGCTGGATGCGTGCATAAACGGTTTCGCGGCCGGCGGCTTTCGGTGCGGTCTGGATGATGCCGGCGTTCGGGTTCGCCTCCATCAGCTGCACGAGCCGCTGCAGGCATTCGCCGGACATCACGCTGTCGGCATCGAGGATGACCATGTGCTGGTACTTGCTGCCCCAGCGCCGGCACCAGTCGGCGATGTTGCCGGACTTGCGTTTGATGCGATGCACGCGACGGCGATAGAAGATGCGACCGAAGCCGTCGACGTGGCGGCACAGCTCCAGCCAGGCCGCAACTTCGGCGCTGCGGGCGTCGGCCTGGCCGCTGTCGGAGAGCACGTAGAAGTCGAACGAATCGCGCAGCCCGGCACGCTGGATCGAGTCGTAGGTCGCGCGGATACCGGCGAACACGCGTGGCACGTCCTCATTGCAGATCGGCACGAGGATCGCGGTGTTGCGTCCGGGCGCCAGTGGCGTGTCGGCGGCGGCGGTCGCCGAGATCGAATATTTGTCGCGCTTGAACAGCAGCACGAAGAAACCGAACACGGCGGTCCAGAAGCCGGCGGAAATCCATGCGAACAGCACCGCATAAAGCGTCAGACTGGCAATCTCCAGCGGATGGCGGCCCTTGTACGGCAGCACCGCCGCCATCAGGTACGTCGCGCCTATCGTCTGTGCGAGGATCAGCGCGATCAACAGCAGGCGTC
>DATCXY010000233.1:0-10632 GCA_036570585.1 Solimonas sp.
CGCGCGGCGGTTATGGTTCCGGCGCCTACGGCAGCCGTCAGGCCGTGGCCGGCGGTGACGCGTGCATTCGTGCGGCGGACCTGCTGGTCGACAAGATCAAACTGATGGCCGCGCATCTGCTCAATGCCAAGCCGGAGCAGATCTTCCTGCGCGACGGCATCATCCATGCGCTCGGCGAGAAGGAGCAGACCGCGACGCTGCGCGATCTTGCCGACATCGCGTACGGCGAGCCCGAACGCCTGCCCGACGGCATGGATGCCGGTCTTGAAATCCAGTATCGCTATCGTCCGCCGCCGATCACCATGACCAGCGCCGCGCACGCGTGCATCGTCGAGGTCGATGCCGACACCGGTTTCGTCAGGATCAAGCGCTGGGTGACCAGCGAAGACTGCGGCAACATGATCAATCCGGCCGTCGTCGAAGGCCAGATCGCCGGTGGTCTGGCGCAGGCGATCGGCAGCGTGCTGATGGAAGAAGTCTCGTTCGATCCGCGTGGCAACCCGACGGCGGTAACGTACAAGGATTACATGCTGCCGACGATCTTCGACGTCCCCGACTTCGAATATCACCACGAAGCCTCACAGCCGTCGAAGGCCGAAGGCGGCTTCCGTGGCGTCGGCGAGGGCGGCTGCATCATCGGCCCGCCGACACTGGTCAATGCGATCGCCGATGCGCTCGCGCCGTTCGGTGAACTCAAGCTCGAATTCCCGCTGACCCCGTCGCGCCTGCTCGCGCACATCGAAGGCCGCCGCGAGATTGCCGAGCCGGCCGCGCCGCCGCCGGAAGCTGCCGTGGCGCCAGAACCGGCGCCCGCGACGTCTGGCGCCGCACATGTCGAAGCACCCGTGCACAACCTGCCAACGCCGTCAGCGCCGCAGGAACAGATCGTCAGCAACGGCGCGGTGGTCGTCGACGGCGACTGGAAGTTCGTGTTGTCGACGCCGATGGGCCCGCAGGCGTTCAACGGCAAGATGAGCACCAATGGCGACCAGCTGACCGGCGTGTTCATCATGAACATGGACGAAGCGCACTTCACCGGCACCGTCACCGGCAATCAGCTCAAGTGGGATCTGAAGGTCACCAAGCCGATGAAGATCACGCTCAAATACGAAGCGCAGATCGACGGTGACAAGCTGCTCGGCAAATGCAAGATGGGCATCTTCGGCAGTGCGAAACTGGTGGGTGAGCGCGTTTCCTGAGGATGGGCGAGGGATGAAGCGCACGTCGCTGCTCCGAATCAGCTGATTGCGGTCTCGCGTTGCGAATTTCGTCAGGCGAACCGCAGTTGGCCATCCACTTCGATGCTGGCGTCGTGTCAGCACTGTGGGAAAATTTCCGTGGCGCCGGGCGTCGCGCGTCAAAGCGATCGCGCTCGCTCACCGACTTCGCCTCCGACTGATACAAAATGACGTGACCATCCCTGTTGACGCCGAATCGACGACGGCGCCGGGAGGCAATTGCAGCGCGTCGCCGTGCACGGCAACGGTCATTCATGCGAGGAAATCTGCAGTGACACTGGACAAGAACGGGCAGGCTGTTGCGGATGGCAAGCGCTGGGTGACGGGCGAGATTTTCGGCCTGCCGATTCCGGCAGACGCCGAAGCGCTGCGTTCGAGCGGATGCGAATTTCTGACGACGGCCTTTCGCGCTTCCGGCGCGCTGGCTGACGATAACGGCGTCAGTCGCATCGTCGGTGCGGAAGAATTCAATGGCGGTGGTACCGGCAAGAAAATGCTGCTGACCGTCGCGTACGAAAGATCCGGGCCCGGCCTTCCCGAGCAACTGTTCATCAAGTTCTCGCGCAATTTCGATAACGAGTTGTGGGACAGGGCGCGCTTCCTGATGATCTCGGAAGCCAACTTCGCGGTGCTGTCGCGATCACCGGATTTTCCGGTCGCCGTACCGACATGCCTGTTTGCGGACGTCGAGTCGCGGTCCGGGACCGGGCTCATCATTTCCGAATGCATTCCCTACGGCCGCAACGGCGTGGAGCCGCTGTACCCCAAGTGCATGGACTACCAGGTGCCGGAACAGGTGAGTCACTACAAGGCGATTCTGCGCGGCCTTGCAAAGCTGTCGGGAACGCACCGAGCCGGCCGGTTGGCGCCGGACTTCGACCGGAAATTTCCGTATGACCGCGAGCGGTCCTCTGCGGTGTTCGCGCTCTCGATTCCGGAAGACAAGGTCGTGCAGCGTGCGACCCGGATGTTCGACTTCATCGCGCGCTACCCGAAACTGTTTCCGGATCACGTGCGCAGCGCGGCGTTCCGCGAACAGTTCATGCGTGACATTCCCGACGTGGTTGCCGCCAGCGGCCGGATCAGGGACGTTCTATATGGAAACCCGGACTTCATCGCGTTCGCACACTGGAACGCCAACATCGACAACTGCTGGTTCTATCGCGACCCGCAAGGCCAGCTGCAAGCCGGCTTTCTGGACTGGGCCAACGCCGGGCAGATCAGCGTGGCGCAATCGGTCAGTGGCGCCATCAGCGGCGCCGAGCCATTCGTGTGGAACGAGCATCTCGACGAACTGCTGAATGTGTATATCGACGAATACGCGGCTCAAGGTGGCCCGCGACTGAACCTGGACGAAATGAGGCTGCACAATCTGCTGATCGTGGCAGCCTCCGGAATCGGTTACGCGATGGGCGCTGCCATTGCGATAGAACGCGACATTGCGGATATCGATGCGATCGACAGCTATCGCGATCCGCGCTTTTGCCAGCACGAGAATGCACGCATCCAGCTGCACATGATGACGAAGATGCTCAACGTCTGGCAGACGCGAAAGCTGGGTGATGTGATCCGCGCACTTTAGCCGAGCGCTTTTATCGGATTCCGCGCCGTCAGTGCACGGATTCTTCGCCGGCCAGAATCGTCCGGTGCATGAGACGTCCGCTGGCCGGGTCGTACGGCAGCGCGCGATGCATGGTGCCGGTATTGGCCCAGATCAGCAGATCGCCGACCTGCCATTCATGGCGATAGACATATTGCGGTTGCGTGGCCCAGTCGCGAAGCTGCGCGAGCAGCGCGCGGCTTTTCTCGGCGGACCATCCGACGACGTAATCGGCGGTGGCGCCCAGCAGCAACGACTTGCGCCCGGACTTGTGCGTCCAGACCAGCGGACACTCCTTGCTGGGCGAGCGTTGCCAGAACTGAATCTCGTCGTGGCTCATCTCCGGCGTCACGTAGTACTGCGAGCGCTCGGCGCTGTGAACGACGCGAAGCGGCTCGATATGCCGCTGGAGATCGTCCGGCAGATCATCGTAGGCCGCGTAGGTATTGCAGAACTCGGTCTGCCCGCCGACATCCGAAAGCTTTACGGCGCGCAGCAATGCGGCGAGATTGGGCGATGGCTGCAGAGAGCCGTCGAAGTGCCAGAACTGCGAGCCTTTCAAATAATCCGCGCGCGCGTTCACGTTGCGGTCCAGCGATACCTTGTAGATCCCGTCCTTGCCTTCGCTCGCGACGGTATTGCCCAGCGTCCTGGCGATCGCGACCTGCTGCTCGTCAGTGATGGAAAGACCGCGGAAATACACGACTCCGCGTTGTTCGAGCGTCGCGCGAATCTGTTCCGCATCACGGCCACTGAGCAGAGCGCCGAGATCGGTCTTGATCTCGCTGCCGATGCGCGGCGTCAGGTCGATGACTTTCATTAGCTGAGCCGCGTCAGGATGGTGTTCGCCGAGTGTCGCACGCGTGGCTGCTTCCACAATTCGATCGCCAGCGAGACGGTGATCAGCGAGTACAGTAGCTTGCGCAGATTGGCCGCGTCGTCCGGCAGCGGTTCGTGATAATCGAACTGGTCGAGATAGATCACCGCATCGGTGGCGTGTGGAAAGACGGCGTCATAGAACTGGCGCAATTGCGTCATCGAGCTGTTGACGCGCTTGACGTAACGTTCGTGGCCATCTTCGATCGCCCATTCGGCGACCCACGGTTCGAGTTCAGCGAATGGCGGCGGCAGGCGCTTGCTCATGCTCTCCTCTCTTTCGCCCGCTCACCCTCGTGCACGTGATCGGCCACGGTCTTGTGCAAATGCCGAACGAGAATCTCCTCGTCGTTGAGATGAAACTCGTGCAGCGAACGGCTGTTGAGCATTGCCTGCATCCCCTCGCACGGGCTGGCGTCCTCAAGAATGATGTCATTGAGATAGGTGACCGTCAGTTCCTGGCTGAGCCGCTCCCGATGCGAGGTTGGCGGCGTATAGAACATCTCCACTTCGATGACATGCGAGTGCGGGCCCGTCGGCCAGTGCGTATGCGTGGTGAATCCGGAGGCGCCGAAGATGATTACGAAGTTCGGAAAGAACTGGAACGAATCGAAGCCGTGGCGCTCGGATCGTGTCGGATTCAAGCCTTTGGGCCAGAGGCTCTTGTCGATGCGCTTGTTCCATGGACCGGCGGCGCCAGCTTCCATCACGCATTCGATGGGTTTCGAGTAGGGCGTCTTCCGGGACGGTTCTCCCGCGAATGAAAACATGCGATGCGGGCCCTTCAACTGATACGCGAGCGCGTCGGTAAACGGATTCGGCTTGTCGAGTTCGGCCCTGGCTTCGGCCGTCAGCGTGCCGAACGAGGACGCATGCAAATATGGACCGTGATAGCTCTCCGCGAAGCTGTCGACAAATATCTTCCAGTTGCACTGAAGTTCGGCCTTGAACCGATAGATCTGGTGCGGGCCCGCGAACGGATAGCCTTCCAGACCATGCGCAAGTTCACCAAGGAACGTGCGCAGCGGCTGCGTGTTCCCGGTGTCGAGATTGATGAAGATGAAGCCCTCCCACACCTCGCACTGGATCGCCGGAACGCGGCAGTTGCCGGCGTCAAAGTCGAGCAGGAGATCCTTGCGCGTCGGCGCCATCAGCTTGCCGTCGAGTTCATATCGCCAGCCGTGGAAGCGGCAATACAGCAGCGGCGCCTGACCCTGGATTTCCTCGAACGGATCGTCGCGCCAGAGCAGCTTGTTGCCGCGGTGCGGGCAGATGTTGTGGAGCGCGCGCAGCACATCGTCCTTGCCACGCACCACGATCACGGAGGTGTCGAGGAACTTGAGCTCACGGGTGAAATAGCTTCCCGGCGTCGGAGCTTGCTCGACGCGGCCGACATAGAGCCACGTCTTGCGGAAGATGTGCTCGCGTTCCTTCTCGTAATAATCGGCGGAGACGCAGTCGTCGAACGACACCGGTCCGCGCCCGAGTTCGGGATATGCATCGGTCCAGTGGCCGCTTTCCGGTTTCGTGACTAACGGCATGTCGCTCACGCGGGCCTCCTCCCAGTGCACGCATCGCCTGCTGCGACGATTCGCCATCGTGATGTGAACGCTTTCGGCTCACTTGAGAGCGACACTACCAGTTGACCATCAGTCGCGTAAGAATCGAATATGGCTTTCGTTGTTGCAAAAATGGAACGACACGATGGACCAGAAGCCGGCCTTTGATCTCGAGGCGCTCGTCGTATTTGCAAAAGTCGTGGAAAGCGGAAGCCTGTCGAAGGCGGCGGTTCTTCTCGACATGCCCAAGTCCACGGTCACGCGCAAGGTCAGTCGTCTCGAATCGCAGCTGGGCGAGAAGCTGTTGCGCCGGAGCACGCATCGAATCACGGTCACCGAGCTCGGTGAACGCATTTATGGTCACGGCCTGAAAATTCTTTCGGAGGCGCACGATGTCAGCGCCACGGTGGAGGGCATCAGGAAGGAGCCTCAGGGCCTGCTCCGCGCCGCGCTGCCCGTCTTCGTCGGCGTCGACTACGCGTCACGGGTAGGGGCTGCGTTTCTTTCGCAATACCCGAAGGCGCGGCTCGATATCCGGCTGGTCGACAAGGCCGTGCATCCGATCAAGGACGGCTTCGACGTGGCGTTCGGGGTGGGGCCACTGCAGGACTCGGCCTTGATTGCAAGAAAGGTGTTTACGCTCGAAGGGTTTCTGTGCGCGGCGCCTGCTTTCGTCGAGAATCTGCCGAAACCCCTGCGATCGCCATCGCAGCTATCCGATGTTCCGTTCATCGACTCGGGTTTGTACGGCGCATCGCGCAAACTCACGCTGACGCAAGGGCGCAGGCACGTCGAAATATCGCCGCCGGTTCGGGCGCGCTCGAACAATTTCCAGATCAGCAAGCAATATCTGCTTCAAGGACTTGGTTTCGGCGCGATGCCAACCAAGATCATCTGCTCGGACGAACTCGGAAATGGCAGCCTTGTCCCGCTCTTTCCCGATTGGCAATTAAGTGGGGTCGAGGTCCATATGATCTGCCCGTTCCAGCTTTCTGCATCGAATCTGATTCAGGCGTTCCACGACACCGCCATACAAATCATCAACGAGAACATTGACCGGAGTCGCCAGATCAATCCGCGCTAGCGCCCGGTCCACTCCGGCTTGCGCTTCTCGGCGAACGCGCGCGGACCTTCCTGTGCGTCGTGACTGGTATAAGTCAGCTCATGCGCGGCGCGCGCAGCTTGCAGCGCCGCGCCGCGGCCCATCTCGGTGGCGAGCATCACGGTCTCGCGGCCGGCCTTGACCGACAGCGGCGCGCCTTCGAGCACGTCCTTGGCGAGCTCGATCGCGCAGTCGAGCAGTGCGGCCGGTTCGGCGATCCGGTTGACGAGGCCGATCTCGTAGGCGCGCTACGCGCTGATCGGTTTTCCGGTGAGGATGATCTCCATCATGATCCGCTGCGGGATCATGTGAATCAGCGGTGCCGCCCACGGCGAGCCACGACCGACTTTCACTTCGGTGATCGCGAACTTCGCGCTGGTGCTGGCGACACACAGATCGCAAGCCTGCGCGATCATCCAGCCGCCGGCGAACGCCACGCCGTTGACGGCGGCGATCGTCGGTTTGCTCAGCTCGATGTTGTCGTAAGGCAGCGGGAACATCTCGCGCGGTGGCACCTGCAGGCCACGCTCGACCATTTCCTTGAGATCGCCACCGGCGCAGAACGCCTTGTCGCCGGTGCCGGTGAGAATGGCGATGCGTAGCGCGTCGTCATGCTCGAAACGTTGCCATGCGGCACGCAGGCCTTCGCGCACCTCAAAGCTCAGGCAGTTGCGCTGCTCGGGGCGATTGATGGCGATGACGGCGATGCCGTCGGCGCGGGCATCGAAGAGAACGGCGGGGTTTGCGATGTCAGTAGTGGTCATGGCGATTCGGTCTGTTGGCTTTTGGGCGCGCGTCGCGACGCTCGTATCGGAAATCTTGAAACTTTCCCGTCATTGCGAGCAGCACAGCGACGAAGCAATCCAGCTACGCAGCCAGGTCTGGTGCCGGGACTGGATTGCTTCGCTACGCTCGCAATGGCGGCAAAATCAGAATCCGCGCTGCTGGATCGTGTGCGCGGTGCGGTCGAGCTCTTCGCGGAAATCCGGATGCGCGATCGCGATCAGGCGGCGCGTGCGTTCGGCGAGCGTCTGGCCCTTGAGTTCGGCGGCGCCGAATTCGGTGACGATGACGTCGACGTCACTGCGCGCGGTGGTGACCGGGCCGGACAGGCCGGTGACGATCTTGCTGAGCGTGCCGCCCTTGGCGGTGGCCGACAGCGCGATGATCGAGCGGCCACCGCGCGAACGCGCACCGGCACGGACGAAGTCGACCTGGCCGCCGGTGCCGCCCAGATACGCGCTGCCGCTCTGCTCGGCGTTGACCTGGCCGGTGAGATCGACTTCGAGTGCGGAATTGATCGTCACCAATTGGTCGAGCTGCGCGAGTACCGCGGCGTCGTGCGTGTATGTGGTCGCGCACATGCGCATGGCCTTGTTGCGGTGCGCCCACTGGTAGAGCTTGCGCGTGCCGATCAGCGCGCCGTTGATCGACACGCCGGTGTCGATCTTCTTGCGCGCGTTGGTGATGACGCCGGCTTCGACCAGTTCGACAAGGCCGTCGCCGAGCATGCCGGAATGCACACCGAGATCGCGGCGATCGGTCAACAGGCGCAGGATCGCATCGGGCACCGCGCCGACGCCGGTCTGCAGTACCGATCCGTTTTCGATGTACTGCGCGGCAAACTTCGCGATCGCCTCATCGGTTTCACCAATCCTGGCGGCGCCGACTTCGACCGGCGTACGCGAGACGTGAATGGCGACGTCGATCTCCGCCGCGGCAATCGTCTCGCCGAACGTGAACGGAATCTGGTCGTTGATTTCGGCGATGACGACGCGGGCTGTGTCGACCGCGGCGCGCGTGTAATCGCTGATCAGACCGAAGCTGTGCTGGCCGTTCTCATCGGCTGGCGAGAGCTGCACGAACGCGACGTCACAGCCGATCAGTCCCTGCTCGATGTACGGGCCGACCTGACTGACGTGGCATGGAATCACCTGCAACTTGCCGGCCTTGGTCAGCGTGCGCAGCGTGCCGATCGCGCCCATGCTCGACAGCGTGAAGCCGGCGACGGCTTCCGGCGTCAGCAACGGCGAGAAGCTGGTTGCGGTGAATGCGGACAGATCGCCGATCATGCCGGCCTGCGCGATCAGGGCTTCGATCAACGTCGTCGGTTCGCCGCAGGCCTGGCCCCAGACGATGCGGTCGCCGCGCTTCAGGTATCGGGCCAGATCGATCTGACCGGTTTCAACGACCTTCACTGCACGCGGCCCGCGAGCTTGAGCAACTGCTGCGCGCGTGCCAGATATGGACGGTCGAGCATGCCGCCCTTGTAGCCGATCGCGCCGACGCCGGGATTGGCGGCGAACAGATCGACGATCTCCTGCGCCTGCGCGATCTCGGCTTCGTCCGGCATGAACGCTTCGTTGATGACATCGACCTGTGCCGGATGGATCGCGAGCATGCCGCGAAAGCCGGCGCGCCGGCATTGCGTGGCGCGCTTGCGCAGGCCGTCGAGATCCTTGTAGTCGCCCTGGATGGTATCGATTGCCGCGACGCCGGCGGCCGCAGCGCCGCACAGGCACAGCGAGCGCGCGAGCTCATAAGTGAAGCCGTAGCTGCCGTCGGGGTTCCTGTTCTCGCTGGCCCCGAGCGCGTCGGCGAGATCTTCGGCGCCCCAGGTTAGTGCGACCAGACGCGGCGCGCCGCCGTAGGTACCGGTCGTGAACATGCCTTCGGCGGTTTCGGTGATCAGCGGGAAAACCTTGGTGCTGCCGGGCTCGATGCCATTCGCCGCTTCGAGCGCGAGCAGGTAATGATCGAGTACGACGAGATCATCGCGGCCACGCGACTTCGGCAACATGATGCCGCCTGGTTTGCCCGGCATCACCGCGGCGAGATCGGCGAGCGCGTATTCGCTGTCGAGCGGATTGATGCGTACCCACAGCCGCGAGGTGTCGGCCTGTGCTTTCAGGAATGCGGCAGTCAAGGCGCGTGCGTTGGCCTTCTCGCCGGTCGCGACCGCATCTTCGAGATCGATCAGCGCGATGTCGGCGTTGCTCGCCGCGGCTTTGGTCATTTTCTTTTCGCTGTCGCCGGGTGCGAACAGCCAGGAGCGGGCGCTGAACATTTCGGTTGCCTGGGTCATCGTGGTTCTCTTGATCGCTTGGTTCCGTTTGCGCGATGCGGCGTTGAATCGTCATTGCGAGGAGGCCGAAGGCTGACGAAGCAATCCAGCGCACCGTTTGATCAGGCAGTGTCGCTGGATTGCTTCGTCGCTGCGCTCCTCGCAATGACGAGCCGCAGTGGCCGGCGTTCGCGCGGGAGCCGGATTTTAGTGCGCGAATCGCGTCAATACGACCTCGGCAGCTCCAGCACCTTCTCGGCGAGGAAGTTCAGGATCATGTGCGGGCTGACCGGCGCGGTTCGTGGAATGAGCACTTCACGCAGCAGGCGCTCGACATGATATTCCTGTGCGTAGCCCATGCCGCCCAGCGTCAGCATCGCGGTATGGCAGGCCTCGAACGCGAATTCGGCAGCGAGGTATTTTCCCGCATTGGCTTCGACGCCGCATTCGGCGTGCTGGTCGAACAGCGTCGCCGCCTTCATCACCATCAGGTTTGCCGCTTCGAGCTGCGCCCAGCATTTGGCAAGCGGATGCGCGATGCCCTGGTTCTGGCCGATCGGCCGGCCGAACACGATGCGTTCGCGCGCATAGCGCGCGGCACGCTGGATCGCGGCGCGACCGATGCCGACCGCTTCGGCGCCGAGCAGCACGCGCTCGGGATTGAGGCCGTGCAGGATGATCTTGAAGCCCTTGCCTTCCTCGCCGATGCGGTGTGCGTCGGGAATGAACAGGTCTTCGATGAACAGCATGTTCGAATCGACCGCGTGACGACCCATCTTGTGAATCAGCCGCACTTCGATCTTGCTGCGGTCGAGGTCGGTGTAGAACAGGGTCAGACCGTCGGTCTTGCGCTTGACCTGATCGAGCGGTGTGGTGCGCGCCAGCAGCAGCATCTTGTTGGCGACCTGCGCGGTCGAGATCCAGATCTTTTCGCCGTTGACCTTGTAACCGCCGTCGACTTTGTCGGCGCGTGTTTTCAGTTCGGTCGTGTTGAGCCCGGCATTCGGTTCGGTGACGGCGAAGCAGACGCGATCCTTGCCGCTGACCACGTCCGGGATGAAGCTCCTTTTCTGCTCATCACTGCCGAACAGCACGACCGGCTGCAGGCCGAAGACCGGCAGATGGATGGTCGATGCGCCGGTCATGCCGGCTCCCGATTCGGCGACCGCCTGCATCATCACCGCCGCTTCGGT